>DFRF01000059.1 GCA_002378125.1 Rhodospirillaceae bacterium UBA3470
CAATCCAACAGCGCGACATTTCCCGTAGTATCAAGGATCCATTCATCGTTGCCAAAAGCATCTTTTTCTCTGGATTCGGTATCTGTGGGCGGAACAATTTTCTCGCCATAATTACCCTGCTCTGACTATTCGTAAGAGCCGACAATAGAAACGATTGCCGCGGGCAGCTGGGCTTGGATTGCCCATACATTTGCTATCAATACCATACTCATGCTCGTTTTCGCCGGGTCCCACCACCTTTACCCTTTCACATTCGCGAAGAAGGGTATGAAACCGAAATTTGACCCAAAGTCGGTGCGCAAAAGACCGGAGCTCGCACTCGGCGATCAAGTCCTCGACAACATGTTCTCAACACTTGCGTCCAGCATTCCGACCTGAAACGCGTATCAGACTGCCTATTTGTCCCGATCCCTTATATCGACAATACACATTTCTATCTGACGCACCGGTTTCTGCGTTGGAATTGGGTCTACAAGTACGTGCACTCTGTGCATCACCGGAACGTCAATTTCGGCCCCCTGGTCCGGCATCTCGGTGCACCCGACCGAAAGCGCCATATTCCTGAGCCGGCTCCTCATCTATTTATTTCTGTCGTCGACCCCCCACACGTCATAATTCATATCTCTTGGCTTTCGATTGGACATGTGGGACCCCATTGCGGTTCCGCGGCACTGATTATCAAAGGCAAGGAGTAACCCACGGTTCGCCGACTTTCCTCACGTGCTCAACCACAAATTTTTAGAAGGCAATTATGGCAACTCCGAAGTTCCGCTCGAGAACCGGCTCGGCTATATTTAAGACGGTATCCGGGCGGCTGCCGCACGTATGAAAAACGCTTGGACCAGCTCAAAACACAGAGGAGGCCTCAATATGGCACGCCCGCAACCGACCGACGGCGCTCGCATGGTCTATCTCATCAAGAGGAAGACCGAGACCACCCGGGAAGAGTTAATCGCACATTGGTTTGCCAATCACATGCCGGGCGTCATTGCCCGCAACGACCGCAACCGCGCTTCGGGCGCCGCGCATGCCAATCACTATGTTGCGACACTGTTCGACCCTGTGCCGGAGCAGAACCTCGAATGGGACGGGATGGCACAACTTTGGTATTCCGCGCCGCTACCGCGACCGTCACAGGCGAGCGCCGTGGAGCCTTACGACACATTCCAGGAAAAGGTCGAACCCTATTGGCCTTGGGCAACACGTGAATATGTCATAATGGATGGTGGGCTAACACTCGCGCCTTTGACCTTGAACCCGCCCTTCCCGTGCACCCGAAGCGGCTTCTTCAAAGTCACGTTCTTCGTCGCGCTGAAGGCAGACGCCGACCGTGACACCTTCTTCGCACATTGGCTCGACATCCACATACGCAACGTGCGAGCAACCATGGAGACCGTCGGCGGTTTCCGTTATGCGATTGGCCACAGCCTGGAGCCGGAAACCGAACCGTTCGCGGGTATGGCCGAACTCTATTTTCCGGATCCTGGCGGCTGGAAGACCTACCGGGATATATTCAAACCTGATGGCTTCGAACGCTGGGTCGACTATAACGCGACACATCGGTTCTACAGTGGAACCGAGATGGTTGGCATCGAGTAGTAATCAACGCATACAAGAGTTACCGCTTGCACAGGCTGCCGGTCCAGGCTGGCTGCACCGGGCGCTTCAGCAGATATAAGTGCCGCTTCGGTGATTTCTTCTTGGATATTTTGGCGCGCTCATACCGATCACGACACGCGCATCATTCTTCAAGGAAGGCTCACGCTGGGTCGTAGTAGTGAATTTCGAGCAGTAAACAGCCTTCATTTGACTTGAACGGCCCATGAAAGGCCCCTGGCGGGCGGCACGCATAGGTGTTCGGCTCGAA
The DNA here is from genome assembly GCA_002378125.1 of Rhodospirillaceae bacterium UBA3470. Lineage (GTDB taxonomy): Bacteria > Pseudomonadota > Alphaproteobacteria > Rhodospirillales > Casp-alpha2 > UBA3470. The sequence goes on from DFRF01000059.1 coordinate 1,868, forward strand.
TGCCTCACCTCCCTCGCCATTCTCGTCATTGCCGACAGTGAGATCACCTGAGACGAGATAGACCTCTTCCCAGTAATCGTGCACGAACGGCTGTGTCGTATAAATACCAGGGTCAAACCGCAGCAGCCTGGTCCGGCTGCCCGCCTTCGCGTCTTCGTCCAGATCACCAGCTAGAATTTTCTGTTGGATTCCTTCAGGGTATCCAGGCGGCACCGCCCAACCACTGCTCATGTCGAGGGCGTGAAATTCTTTATGTAGCTTGTTAATTGCCATCCCGGTATCTCCCTGTCTTCAAGCCAAGTCGCTTGATCAAGCTAGACCAGCCGCCCACATTTTGCACGACGTGCCGGAGCTTCAATGTTGATTATTGATACCGCTAGCTAACGGATGGCATCCCGTGCAATGAAGTTCTCCCGGGCCCGGCCTGGGGGAACGTCCACATCACACTACCCGTTTTCTTCACCAGGTAGACGACGCGTCTCTGGGAACAACCACACTGCGATGATCATCATGGCGGCCAGTACTGGGATCACCATACCGCCTTTCACCCCGAAGTGATGAGCCGCCCAAGCCACCAGGGCCACCAGGACCGAAATGATGAGTTTCAGATACGCCGGCATCGTCTAATGCTGACCGATCGGGTGCGATGCCGCTTC
>DFRF01000072.1:0-3606 GCA_002378125.1 Rhodospirillaceae bacterium UBA3470
TGGAGAAGTCCGGGATACGGGACATTGGCTGGTTGAGGAGAAGCCCGACGTTGTCGCGGGGGAACTCATGACATTCTTTCAAAATTAATCCGCGCCTGCCGAGTGCAAAGAAGTTATGACGGATATAGAATCACTTCAGACATCTGCTGTTTGTGCGGCGCAATTGATTTGAGAGAACGGGCTCCTCGAAGTGATCAATCGTGTCTCACCATACGGTTCGTGATGTGCGTTCCACTAAATTATAAAAAAGATGAAGTACCTATGAATGTTCGCAGACGACGAGGCTGAGTCGCACTTTGAGTATGCAGAACTCAATTCAAATGATGTTCCCGTCGTTCCATAAGCACCGTCTGTTCACGTCTTCAGCGGACAGCCTGTCGACAACATGGTTTTTATGCGAGCCCCAACTGGTTGGTCTGACGATGGTCACACAGCCCCCCCGAAAGCAATGGGTAATTGTCTTGAAAGGCGAAATAGAGTTCGAAACCAGCGATGGCGAAGCTCAGAGGCTAGTCCCCGGTATAGTAGTCCTCGCCGAGGATACGACCAGAAAAGACCACAAGGCATGAAGCATCGGCAACAAAGATGGAGTGTTCGGTATTGCCCAGACCGCAACGTCGTCATCCTCGGTAACGCCAATGGCCTTGCCGTGGTGCTCAAGTAAGAGCCGTTGACACATTTGGCTGGCGCGAATGTTTCCAGATTAAATGTTGCAAACCAGACTAGCTGTCGTCGAAAAATGGTTTCGAGTTAATCGCAGTCCGACCAACCATCGGCAAATAACCTTAAGTTGTCATTCCCAGACGCAAAGCTTGCTGGCGCTCAAAATTTTTGCACAATTCGTCATGATGATGACCTCGGATACCACCTCGGATCGTTCCGGGGCGTGTTGTTCCAAAAAAATCGCTCCAGCTATCTGGCAGTGTGACCGAATAGGCCGGAGCCAACCAAAGCCGATAAAGTATTCGTTTTCTCTCTTCTTCGAGATGGTCTTCAAACTCGGTTCGAGAGTGCAACATGACGTGGTTATTCATGAACTGCAGATCGCCAGGCTCGAGCCATGTCGAGAACATAACGTTTGGACGACGCAGAATTTCATCCAGTAAATCCGTGCATTCTATCTGTGGCCCGCTCAAAGGTGGCACGCCCTTCAAATCCTGGGCTGTATTAACGCGGTTTCGGTTCCACTTCGCGAACAACCTCCCGTCTTCGAAGTCGAACAACGGCTGAGCATAGGAAGCACCCTCATCGGGAGCCTGCTCCTGATTGCGGCTAAAGTGAAAATCTGAGCATGCAACTTCTGCTAAATCTGGTCGCTCGGCCAATAAAGTCTGCCAAGCGGTCAGGCTACTGGAAACCATGCTCATGCCGCCAGATTTTGCCGCGTTAAAGCACACAAGGGCTACTAGATCGCAGCCATCTGTATGGAAGTCCAGGCTGGAGTTCGTGTTGTAACCGCGTCCACCAGCATGGCGGTAACTAGCGCCTGCATCTCGGACTTCGGAAATATACTGTGTCATTCGACCTTGTGGGCGCGGGACGCCCATGCGAAGGCCAATGCCCCAAGTAAGAATTCGATATTCAGGCCCGCTCAATTCTGCGCGTGGTAATCCCTTGACCAAGGCTACCCCGCGTCCGAAGTAAGCCTCCTTCGCAGCCGCGGTAATAATCTCGAACCCCGGGCCAAAATCGAACTCCTCGGGTGCATAATCGAATAGTGGCCGGTCAGGTGAATAGACTCGCTTAACAGTGTTTGCCAACTGACGGGCCTGATCCTCGACCATTGGGAAGATCCATCCCTGGTCATTATGCATCTGGTCAACGGACCAGGCAGCGCTTTTGTCAAAATCGGGGAACATATCTGATCGCTCTTCCTATGGCTCAAAAAGATGGCTCCGAGTAGGAGAGCATTCTGGCACATTTCTTTATTTTAGTGCATCCGCGGAGAACAATTGGTCAATGTCTCCTAACCGGAGCTCCATGCTTCGCGAAGCAGAGGATGCAATAATTTTCGACCTTTTCTTTTTGCGTTGTTCTTACCACCCGGACTGAATCGCCGACGATTAAGGGCGCGTCCAAACGCGGTATTCACTTTTCTTGGATTGAGTATGATAGACGGCTGGGTTCTCGGCAATATACCGCTTTAAGGCCTCATGGCTGCGGAGCGGCATTGGGAGGGGTAATTCCCTATCTTCGCACGAAACCTCTAGGTGCCCTGCATCAATCGCGGCGTTTGCGCTGCGGGCATACCCGGCGGATTTTGTTGATGGGGTCGAATTCATAGCGTTCCAGGCTGGAGAGTGCGCGGCCATAGACATGCAGGGAAAGCGACGTGGTCTCACCTTCGTTTCGGACGCTATGGATGTCATCGGGCAGCAGCGGAACCACGTCGCCGTTGCGAATCTGGCGCTCTTCCGCCGTCTCAAGTTCGGCGAAGTCGGGATTGCTGCCGTCGTCCAAACGCCGCCAGTTGATATTGACCTCAACCCCGTCAATGCCCACAACTACGCCCCAGGTTTGATGGTCGTGCGGCGCGACACCGCGTCCGGGCAGCCAGGCCACGGTTTCTACCAGAATGGAATGATCCGGCTCCTCGTTCAGGATCGTGATCCCCATGCCTTGCTCTTCGTCGCATTCAAAATACTCTGGCCGTAACCAGCTTTTGTTTTCGGCGAGGCTTTTGGCCGCCAGCGCAACAGTGGCAACGATCTCATCGGGATCATCGAAGGTAGCACAGGCTTTCTTCATCTCAGTGACCAGTTCGGCGACGATGGGATGCATACTCATTTCGTCATGCCTTTGTCTTTTTCTTTCGGGTTCGCTTATCGGTGGTGTAGTGGCGCGCAGGCCCATCGAAATCCGCGTCCGATGGTCGTCGTTTGTGCATGGATGGCGGGCATTGAATTTCGATACCGTGATCAACCAATGCATGTCCAGGAGCATGCGTACCTAATCGGTGGCTTATGACACCCAGCCACCGCTGAAATAAAACTGTCTATGTTTGAGCCAAGTAAGAAAACCGGTGTTTGATGGCAGGCTCGATTAAATTATTTCATTGTTTTGCGAAAACGGGACCTCTCGGCTCCAAGAAACCGGGTGCTTTTCTTTTCTGGTGGTCTTGGACACCTAGCATTCCGTGCCGCTGGGCACACATTGGCAGGTCTTTTTGACGGCGTAGCGGATTTAGTGAGGCGCCCATTATCACTAACTATTGCATCGTTTGAAAATACGCCTTTGAAAGTATAGCCATTCGGACTCGTGATCACGCCTTCGCCATGTCTTTTGCCGTCTTTCATCCCGCCAACATATTTATCGCCCAAATAATTAGTTAATGTACCTTTTCCAGTCCATTTCCCATCAACAAAATCGCCAATATATTTACTTCCATTTAAGTAGATAAACTTACCTTTTCCGTTTTTTTTTCCGTCTGTCCACTGGCCAATATATTTATTGCCATTAGAATAAATGTATTTACCTTCACCACTCCGAGTTCCTTCCTTGAACGCGCCAATATATTTATCGCCATTAGCGTATACAACTGTGCCAATACAGTCATTCCAAGTAACCTTTAATTCTTCAACTTCTTCGGCGCACGGCGGAAGAGAA
>DFRF01000072.1:3904-16962 GCA_002378125.1 Rhodospirillaceae bacterium UBA3470
TCTTCGGCGCACGGCGGAAGAGACGAGCCGTTAGCTTGACCGCCCGTTAGAAATCCGGAAAGAATTACAAGTGCGAAAAATCGGATCATTGTAAGCAGCCTTATGGGGCTAAGTTAATCGCAACCTAGGCAATATTGATCTAGGAGTTGCTAGTTGGCAATCGAATACAGATTGACAGATCATCTTAAAAAAGGCCTCTCTCCATTCCCCAACGCTACAAAAATGTTGGCTGCACCGTCAAAATCATCCCTCAGGCGAATGTAGCTTCACGGCGCCACTTCGTAATTTGAGTTTTCCTCACCCAAAGGCGCCTTTTGTGTATAATATAGCCGCTCAGGTATCGGGCGTTGAGTTGCGGAGCAATTTCATGAGTATATCAAAGATAATATTAACCCTGTTAGCTATTTGGGGCACGCTAGTAATAATTCTTGGTTTACTTAAACTTCATATTTTCTTCCCCTTCAATATTGCTGATGCAGAGTCAATACCATACCACAGATGGCAATCTGTAAGGTTCTCTGCTTTTGCAACTGTAATTTATCTTATAATTCGATACTTAATCGGCGGAAGACCAGAGGGTGCCTTGATGGTTGTCAGCGTGTTTTTTAGGTTTTTAGTTCTATTTGGGGCGATCCTAATATGGCAAGCGGATGTAGACGCGAGTGAGTGGTGGGTTTTGTCGTTTTTTATATTTGTAACACTTCTCTTGCATAAAGAAATGAAGGAGAACCCTCGCCAACGGCACTGGTGAAGTCGGTTCTAACTTTGTGAAATCCATTTTTATTCGAATTACGTGCGGTCGCAGCAATCGAGGTAGGCACCTAATAACTTGGTGGCCAAGGTTTGGATAGCCCACCATCGCTTGTTTCTGGCTCAAAGAGGACATGACCATCGACGGAATTGCACATGTGGTGTTGGGCTCTATGGTTTAATTTTTATCGCCACAGGATAGGCTCACGCGCGTTTCGAATGAGCCTCGTAAATCTGGCGCCGAACCCTATCGCGTTATGAGAGCACTTTGCCTAACCGCAACCAACGCCAGTATCGACGCGCAGATACCAAAGAACGCAAAAAGCGTCAGAGATGCATGATAATCGCCTGTCACGTCGAATAGATTGCCAGAGATCAGAGGACCAGCCGCTTGCGCAATGATTTGCACCGGCAGCGTGATGCCACGTATGGCGCCCAAGTTTTGGCGTCCGAAACTATTTGCCCAAGCCACCGGCAAAAGCGTCAATAGGCCTCCAATTCCGGTGCCAAAGACACAAGCGGCTAGGAATGCCGTTGAGACATCGTACACTATAAGCATGATGCCGGCTCCGATTGACATAAGAAGCGCGGCACCCGCCAAGCTTCTTAGGGCGCCAAACCGTGCTTCGAGCTGACCAAAGACGAGTCCGGCGACGGCTGACATGAGAGAGAAGACACTGACTGCTGTCGCGGCCAGTCCCATCGAGATACCTCGGTCGATGAGGTGTGGAGCTTGGTGTAGGCTCACGCCTGCCTGAACGGGATAAATGAATGCCGAAAAAGCGACCAGCAGCCAGAATGTCCGCGTCCGCAAGGCCTCGCCCCGGGTCAAGCTACGTTCCGGATCAGGATTATCCCTCTCATCTGATGAATTGGAGTGCTTCCACTTCACCGTTTTTGGCTGAAGGCCGACATCTTCCGGTCGTTGAACCATCAAAATGAGGTTGGGGAGAACGCCGACGAACAAAACAAGGGCCCCGATGATAAGCCAGCCCGTTCGCCAATCCCAAAGCTCAATGACTGCGAAGGCAATGATGGGAAAGGCGGCGAGACCCAAACTATGCGCGAGCGCTGCAAACGACATGGCGCGACCGCGCAGATGAATGAACCAATTGGCGACGGCAGTTGTGACGGCGATTTGGAACGGTCCTACAAATGCCATTCGGCCAAGGCAATACGCTACGTAGAACCAGATTAAAGATTGGGTTTGTGACAAGAGTATCAGGCTGAAACCAATAACCAATGAGCCGACGACGAGAATCTGTCCGCCCCCCTGGCGGTCTGCTATCACGCCGACTTTTGGAGAGATTAATGCACCGACTAGTCCGCCTAGGGTAACCGCGCCTGAAAACTCAGCCATCGACCAATCGAACGTTGTGGACATTGGGATAGCGAAGATCGATAGGGTTGCAACCGAAGAGCCTTGCTTGGCAAAGTTCGCGCACATGGTGCATCCGACGATGACCCATCCATAGAAAAACGGTGTTTCCCGAGCGAGACTTTTAGGGTTACGCATGGTTGTAATCGAGAATTGTCAAAGCTTAGAGCCTATCAAAGAATTCTAAGAGACTTGGTTTCATGGCCGCCTAATAGCCCAATTGGATATTCTAGTGGAACACCTTAAGATATGATGGAATTTTAGAGGCTGTGATCCATCGTGAATTTAACTCCAGAACAATTACAGAAAGACGCTGAGGCCGTATACGATGTCATAATTGAGGGTGGGATTGCGATTGTCCCATTAGACGTAGCGTATGCAATAGTTGGACATAAAGGCTCAGCGATCAAAAAAATATTTTCTATTAAGAAGCGAAGTTTTGAGAAACCTAGCGGAATGTTCGCTTGCATGGATCACTCGCTGAAGATTCATCAGATGGGTGATATGGAGCGTGAAATTCAGCGAATATTATTTCATGAATATAATTTGCCATTTTCGGTAGTAGCGCCATTTGACACTTTGAGCCCCGACTTGGTTGGGGTCGATCCTTATGTCGTCTCAACGTCGTCAAAAGCGGGAACGCTTGATATGCTTCTAAATGCGGGTCTGTTTCACAATACATTTTCGCAACTCTGTTTTGATCGTGGCAAACCTGCTTTTGGATCATCAGCAAATATTTCACTGACGGGTAGTAAGTTTCGCGTAGCAGATATTGAGTCAGAATTGATTGATGTGGCTGATATTGTAATTGATCACGGAACAGCCAAGTACGCCAATCGAGAGGGTGTATCCAGTACCATCATCGATTTCCGTGACTTTACTGTAGTGCGGTATGGTTGTTGCTTCGATCGCATAGAGGAAATTTTTAAAGAAAGATTTTCGATTCAATTACGTCCAGGGGAATAATCATCATGAAGATTTACTACGCGCCGAATACTCGGGCCGTACGTATCGTCTGGCTCTGCGAAGAACTGGGTTTGGATTATGAATTACATAAGTTTGACGGCCTTGCCGACAAGCGCATGCGCGAACCTGATTATCTGGGCGTGCATCCACTGGGCCGGGTCCCGTGTCTGGAAGATAATGGACAATACATTTTTGAATCTGGGGCCATAGTCCAATACATCCTGGCCCGCTACGGTGCTGACAAGTTGGCGCCGGCGCCGGACTCAGACAAATTTTCCACCTATCTACAATGGTTTCATTTCGCGGAGGGCATGCTTATGCCGCCAGTAAACACCCTGGTGGTGGAGACCCGGATTCTACCCGCCGAAAAGAGCAACCCCACCAACATCGCCCGGGCGAGGAAATTGCTGGGGCGCATCCTGGCTGCGATAGAGGTTGGCCTCGGCCATAAGGATTACCTAGTCGGTGACTTTACCGCCGCCGACGTCATGTGCGGACACGCCACCATTGTGGCGACGCGCAACGGCGGCGACATCTCCGACAAACCGACTGTGGCCGCTTATGTAGAACGCCTGCATGCCCGTCCGGCTCTTCAGAAATCTTGGGACGTCGGTTAATCAGGCGTCGGGTACGGGAAGTTCGATGCCCGCGGCCTCCGCATAGACTTTGATCACCGCCGCGTCATCTTCACCCTTGAGGCCCATATCGGCGGCGGCCTGGTATCGCGTCAATGCGGTCGTGGCCAGCGGTAGATCGATGCCGAGGCGTTCCGCCTCGGATAGGACGATGCCCAGGTCCTTAGTGAAAATACCGGCGGCGCTTTTGGGCTGGTAATCGCCGGCGATGACCCGGGGTACGCGGTTGCCGAACATCCAGGAATTTCCAGCCGCCTGGGTAATCACGTCATAGATAGATTGTGCGTCCAGCCCCGCCTTCAGACCCAAAGCAACGGCCTCCATGGCGGTTGCGATATGGACACCGGCCAAAAGTTGGTTGACCATTTTCATGGTGGAGCCTTGTCCGGCCTCACGTCCGAGATCGAACACCGTTTCCGATGTCGCATCCAGGAAGGGCTTGGCCCGGTCAAAGGCCGCCGACGCGCCGGACGCCATAACAGTCAGTTCGCCTCTGAAGGCTTTCGCCGCTCCGCCGCTGATCGGTGCGTCGAGATAGAACAGGCCGCGTTCCTCAACCCGGGCGGCAATCTCGCGGCACGTATCGGCTGATACGGTGGCGCAGCCCAGGACAACCGCGCCTTCGGGTAGCGCGTCCGCGGCGCCGTTGTCACCAAACAAAACGGCCTCCGTCTGCGCCGCGTTGACCACGACCACGGTTAGGGAATCCGCTCCGGCTGCCGCTTTGGCCGGGGTTTCGGCGATCGTGGCGCCAGTAGCGGCCAGGGTCTCCATCGCCACCGGGTTGATGTCCATTCCTACAGTCTGCAGTCCTGCGGCATGCGCCGATTGAGCCATCCCCATGCCCATTGCCCCTAGGCCGATGATGGCCGACTTGTGCGGACTCATTATAAATCTCCTTGAAGGGTTGGTTAACGGGGCCGGTCGCCGGCGATGGTGACGCGGTTCATGTGACGGCGATAGCCGGCGTAGTCGTTGATGGCGAAGTGCATTGTGCAGCGATTATCCCAGATGGCCAACGCGTGTGCGGTCCAATCGAACCGGCATTGAAATTCGGGCCGCTTCGCGTGATCGTATAGGAAGTCCAAGATCGGCTGACTTTCTTTGGACGTCATGCCCTTGAACCGCATGGTGTAGATGGGGTTTATGAAAAGACCTTTGCGGCCGGTCTCCGGATGCGTCCGGACAACTGGATGCTCGGTTAGCTTGTTCCCTTCCGCCGACGGTTCAATGTTCATGGAAACGCTTTGCTGGTCATCGTCCGTGAAGTAGCCGTCGGAACCGTAGTTTCGTTCCGCACTGTGCAGGGCGACCATCCCGTCCAGCATAGCCTTCAAGACGTCCGACAGGCAGGCGTAGGCAGCTTCCATATTGACGAATAGTGTATCGCCGCCGTGCGGTGGCGATTCCAGGCAGTAAAGGACCGAACCCATGGGCGGACATTCGTCGAACGTGGCGTCCGAATGCCATACGCCGCCGAAATTGTATTTGTCGCCGTCCTCGGGCTCCTTGACGATGTCGATGATGTCGGGGAAGTCGTTCCGCGCCTTCACGAACGGCACCCGGTAGATGTCGCCAAAGATGCTAGCGACGCGGAGATGATCCTCGGGGCTCAGGTCCTGGTCGCGGAAGAAAATTACCTTGTGGTCCCAAAGGGCTTGGCGGACGGCCTCAGTCTTGGAGTTGGAGAGGGGCGTGGCTAAATCGATGCCGCTTACTTCGGCGCCCAAGGCGCCGGCAATGGGATGGGTGGTGATGGTTTCAGTTGACATGATCTCTCTCACTCCATGAGTGAAAAAGATAGCGTGCCTGAACTAAGGGTGTCCACGCGTGATGTCATCGACTGCGATTCCGCTCGGGAAGTCGCGACGTGCCGACTTGTGGACCCGGCTCAGTGCGATCACCGACAACTACCAGCCGTTCGCTGATCCATGTGGTTCAGGCGGCAAATGAGGGCGCACCCTTGCGGGTACATGGTCTCGGCAAGATCGTGGAAATACTCGGTAACATCTTCACTGTCGAGATAGATTTGTCAAAGCACGGACGGTGGATATGCTGCGACGTGGGACGCGTCGTCAAACATGGACAGCACCAAGCCGGCCTTGCCCTTCTCTTCGTTGTAGCGCTTACAGCGTTCCTGAGGTTGGCCAGCCTCCAAGCAGGCCGGCGCGTGCGAGGAGCTCATGACGTCGTTCTTGAGGGGAAGGAGGCGCTAAAGGAGAGGTTGCAGCGAGGTGGCCTTGGAGGTCGTCATGGCAGGTCGATCATTGATGGTGTGCGATCAAGGCCAGCTCACGGTTCTCCAAGAACCAGGAAACGGACCTTTCAAGACCCTCGCGCAGCCCGACATTCGGCTGAAACCCTAACGCAGATACCAGCTTTGTGGTATCGCAATCTCGACGCGGTTGTCCCGTTAGGGACGTGGGCACAAAGGTGGGGGTGATCGCCGTGCCTCTTCGGCGGCCCACAATTTCGGCCACCATGGCGGCGACGGTGCCGATGCTGACTTCCTCTGAGGCGCCAATATTGATGGGATCTGCGGCCGCGTAGCGAGCGGTGACTTCGATCAGGCCGCGGGCGAAATCATCCACATAGAGGAACGACCGCGTGGGTGTGCCGTCGCCCCAGACAGGGAGCGTGCCATCGGTGGTTTCATCTGCTTTTAAGATTAGCGCCGGCAGAACATGAGAGCTTACGGGATTGAAGTTGTCGCGCGGACCGTAGGCGTTGTAAGGCCGTGCAATGGCGACCTCCAATCCGTGTTCTTTGACGGCCGCAGCGGCTGCATATTCCTCCATCCGCTTCGCCCAGCCATAGCCAGCATTTGTCGGTTCCGGGCTGTCCAGGAAGCCCTCCGTTTCCGGGGTTGGAACGAGGCAATGGCGTGGATAGATGCATGCCGAGCTGACCACTAGGAAACGCCTTGCCTGAACCTGTAGGGCGGCTTCCATGACATTGAGGAAGGTGCGCATGTTGTCGCGAAAGACCGTTTCCGGATGTGTGGCATTGTATTCGATTCCGGCAACACTGGCCACTAAGTTCATGACTACATCGGCCCCATCAATGCTGGGTTTGGCATGGGAACGGTGCTGGAAGTCGCACGGGCGAACATCAATGCGATCGCTCAGATGGGCCAAGAACGGCGGCGACGGCGCCTGCCGGCTCGGAACGATGACCCGCGCTCCCAGCGCCAGCAATTGCTCGACCACGTGGGAGCCGACAAATCCGCTACCGCCGGTGACCGCCACGCAGGCGCCGGCGAAATAGGCTTGGGTGTCAGGATGAAAGTCGTTGGCTTGGACGGGGCTCTGGTAGGTCATGGTCTAAGGTTCACCATCGATGACGGCTGTGATGGGCTTACGGATGCCGTCGCAAGTTCCAGTTTAGCGCGGAACTCGCATTCGATCGATGGATTTTGACGTGAGCGCCGCCATTAAACGTGCCTCCTTGGATCACCAGCAAAGGTAGAACGATCATATCCACGTAGGCGATAGCTTTGTCTAAACCGATGGCGCTGAACACTGAGACTAGTAGGAGCTTATCGCAACTGATAGCCCGAACCACCTTACTCACCAAGCCGATACGATACAGACGGTTCGCTCCTATCGAGGGAGTATACCAAACAGCGCCCGGACGCGGGTAATGATATGGTGATCGCTTTTTACAATGTATTTGAGGAACTAACTGATCGAGCCGGGGGTATCATACTCGACGGCACGCCCATCGACCTCACGAAGATCACGGTACCTGTTTGCATCATCTCGACGAAGAACGATCATATCGCACCCTGGAAATCTACTTATGCGGCAACCGAAATTTACAAGGGGCCAGTGCGCCTCGTGCCGTCCGCGTCTGGGCATATAGCGGGTGTGATCAATCCACCCGCTGCGGGGAAGTATTGCTACTGGACAGCTGCCAAAACCCGGCAGATCCCGATGCCTAGTTCTTCGACGCGAAACAGACAGACGGGTCCTGGTGGCCAGATTGGTAGAAATGGGTGAAAACACATGCGGGCTCCCAGATCAAGGCTCGCAAACCGGGCGACGCCAAGTACAAGCCCCTTGAAGCCGCCCCCGGTTACTATGTAAAAGTTCGTTTCAACCCTGAGAAGCAACCACGACTTGAACACGCCAAACGATACACCGACCGCCATGCCTTACTCGGCCCATAACGAACACGCCCTGAGTTCTACGGTGAGCCCAGACGCGCGTGCTTATCGGCATGGCCACCAGGGCGGGGTCCTATGGTTTACGGGCCTATCTGGATCTGGAAAGTCGACGTTGGCCATCGGTCTTGAACAGGCCCTGTTCGCCGAGGGTTTTCAGGTGTTTGTCCTTGATGGGGACAACCTTCGCCACGGGTTGAACCGCGATCTTGGGTTCTCTTATAGGGATCGTCAGGAGAACATTAGGCGTGTTATCGAGATGGCGGTTGCGTTCGCCGACGCAGGCACGGTTGTCATTACGGCGTTCATTTCACCTTTTCGAGCGGATCGCGAGCGTGCCCGTCAGACCCTGGGCAAGAAGTTTCACGAGATTTTTGTCGATGCGCGCCTAGAGGTTTGCGAGGCGCGTGATCCAAAGGGGCTCTACAAGAAGGCGCGGGCTGGGATAATTACTGAGTTCACGGGAATTTCCTCACCCTACGAACGGCCTGAGAGCCCGGCCCTAAGCCTGGATACGGGAGGCACGTCCATCAACGATTGCGTTGCGGGTCTGCGCGACTACGCCGTGCGCGCCTTTCGGCGCACCTAGGCAGGCTATTCCATGCCCAGTGCGCGCTTGTAAACGTCCAAGACCTGTTCCATCTCACTGCGATCCGTGGCGTCCATCTTACGGAGGCGAACAACTTGGCGGATGACCTTGACGTCAAAGCCAGCGCCCTTGGCTTCCGAGAAGACTTCGCGCATATCGTCGGAAAGGGCCTTCTTTTCCTCTTCTAAGCGTTCGATCCGTTCGATGATTGTTCTCAAACGATCAGCTGCCACACCACCTACGTCCGCCATTGAGAGCACCTCTAAAACTGTTGGTCTAGGTTTGTTATTTAGCCGGGGAAACATACGGAGCGCTTCACGGTTCTGCAAGGCGCCGTGAACGCCCGTAAGTTACGAGTTGGTCGATTTTTCGCCTGCCTCTCCCTCCCGCGTTTCGACATCGAGCAGGAGGTATTTCTTCTTGATGCCGACGTTGAAGGGCGGCGGGTCGTATAATATTAGAACTGTCCCACCCGGTGGAGGCCTTGAACCTTTAAAATCTCAGGCATGATGTCTTCCAAGATAGTCGCCCAGCGGTCGATGCCGGCTGCATCGCGGACCTGGTCCTGGTTGATCTCGATGACGCAATTCGCCAAGCCTGCCGCGCCGCCGTGGACATCGATGGTGTAGGCCAGTTGCCGGCCGGAATAGGGCTCGTTGTCGCCCACGTTGAGGCCGTAAGCCTTGAGCATGTCCATCAGGGGCAAGGCGATTCGCGGATCGCGGTTCCATAGGACGCCGATGTCCCACGGTCGTGGCGTGTCGCCATAATCGGGGGAAAAGCTGTGAATGGAGAAAATTGCCGGCGGTGTGCCGCGTTCCCAAAGCCTTGCTAGGGCCCCGTCAACAGCATCGTGGTAGGGTTTGAACAGTTCCGTGATGCGTTGGCGTTTCGCCGTCTCGTTCAAGTCCCGGTTGGCGGGAATGGGCGTCGCATCGATCTCTTTGACAATAGATTCCTTATGACCAGCAGGTCGATTCAAATCGATGACCAGGCGCGAGAACCCGGCCGTCACCAAGGGCGCATCCAGGGATGTGGAAAGACGTTGGGAGACCAATTCTGCGCCGATATCGTAGGCGATGTGACGATCAAAGCTGGAGGCCTTAAGACCGAGATCACCCAGTGCCAGCGGTACCCGGCGGCTGGCGTGGTCGCAGAGCAGAAGCAAGGGCGTGGGACCGTTACGATTGATCTCCTCAAAGGGCGCCGGATCGCCAGGTTGTAGAAGTTTGTCCGCTGAATTTACGTGCTGGTCCATTGTCTGACTATAACGAACTGGTTTTGCTTTGCGAGAAATCTTTGCACTTCAATCTGCGGCCCGCTTTGGTCATAGTGTTGGCGAAAGCGAGGCGCCATGACACGCGAAGATTTTATCGAAGGTATGAGCCGGGCGGCGCAGACCGTCTCGGTGATCACCACCGACGGCCCCACGGGACGTGTGGGCGTCACGGTCAGTGCAATGTGTTCGGTCTCCGCCGATCCGCCCATGGTTCTCGTTTGTATCCATCACCAAAGTCGCGCCTTGCCGGCGATCCGGCAGAACGCCATCTTCTGCGTCAACGTTCTGAACGACACCATGCAGGAAGTCTCCAATACTTTCGCCGCCACGACGCTAACCGACGACATGTTCGATGTGGCTGATTGGCAAGCCGCGGTGACCGGTGCGCCGGTTCTAACTGGAGCCTTGGCCAGCTTCGACTGCCGGGTCGAGGAAATCCATCGCGCCGGATCCCATTTTATCTTCCTGGGCAATGTGGAAAAGGTGGTCCTGGGCGCGGGCGCACCCTTGCTCTACGGCTCGCGCTCCTACGGCACACCGTCGTTCTTCCCCAAGGATTGATGGCCTGCCAACCAAACGGCGGTGTTGCCGTTGAATTCTATTGATTGGCGATCTTGGTCTTTTGTGAGGCCAGTCGCAGGTGGGCAATTTGCTGATGTTTCTGTAGATAGCCCCAGTGATTCGCTTCCTGGTTGATTGCAGTCAATTCGGCTTCCGCCTTCTCCAGGGAGGTTCCGCGCCGAGGATGACCAATCGCGCGACGATCTTCGCGATGGCACCTATTTGCTGCGCCAGGTCATTCGCCTGCTTCTTCGCGGCGCTCGGCGCGCTGTTCAAAACCGCCTTGCCTGAACCAAGATCGCCTTGATCGTATCCTCGTCCACCGCCCGGCAGGATTCTAGGCGATGCAAGCCCTCCGCCAGGACCAAACGGCCATTATCCTAATGGACTTGAATTGGCGTTTTCTGACCCTCATCGATCATGCTCTCGGCCTTATCGGACTTGAATTTCTTCTTGCGTTTCACAGGGATATACACGTCGTCGACCAGCAACTTACGTGTTGCCTTAAGATGATCTCCCATGGGCGCCTCCTTGGGTTGATCATATGCACTCGCGCGCGAACAGTCGAATGAAACAAGATTACTTGGGTTTGGATCACTGCCCGATCATATTGATTGGGAGATGTTTGCGAATAGGGCCCCCATATGACTTTCGCTGTTCTTGGCCGCTGTCCCCTGCGAGGTCAATCCGGCGTCGCCATCACCACGTCCAGCATCGCCATCGGTGCACGCTGTCCGTTCGTGCGCGCGGGCGTCGGCGCGGCGTCAACGCAAAACGTCACCGACCCGCGCCTGGGCCCCGCTCTTCTTGATCACATGGAGGCCGGCGAGACGCCCGAGATGGCTATGGAGGCGGTGACTACGGCGGACGAGTACATGGACCATCGTCAGCTCCTGGCCATCAACCTGGACGGCCAGACGGCGCATTTCACCGGCGCCAAGGCGCTCGGCCGTTCGGCAGCGGCGAAGGGGCTGAACTGTGTCGCGGCAGGTAACCTATTGGCGAACGACGAGGTGCCGCAGGCCATGGTCAATGGCTTCAGCACTGATCAGCGTACTTATTTGGCCGATCATCTGTTGGCCGGTTTGGCGGCTGGCCTAGCCGCTGGCGGCGAAGTGGGCAGCATCCATTCCGCAGCGCTCCAGGTGGCGGGCGATCAGGATTGGCCCATCGTCAACTTGCGCGTCGATTGGACCGAAGGCGATCCCATCGCCGAACTTGAGGCCTTGTGGCAGATGTATGTGCCACAAATGGAGGATTATGTGACCCGCGCCCTCGATCCTGATGCGGCGCCCAGCTATGGCGTGCCGGGGGACGAATAGATTATGGTGGAGACCCGACCCCTAACGGCAACCTTCGGTGTCGAATATTTGGATGTCAAATTGCGTGCGGATATGGCCGATGACACCTTCGCGGATGTGGAGCGCCTCTGGTACGATAACGGCATCGCCCTGTTCCGTGGTCAGACCTTCACCGAAACGGATATCATCGGCTTCTGCCGCCGGTTGGGCGATCTGGAAATTCACGTGCGCCAGGAATACCTGGACCCAGATTTTCCAGAGCTCCTGCAGGTCTCGAACAAGATGGAAGCGGGGCGCGAGGTGGGGATTTTAAAGGACAAGGAGTTGGGCTGGCACCACGACCAGAGCTACATGACGGAACCAGCCATCGGGTCCATGCTGTGTGCCTTCCAGTTGCCAGCCTGGGGCGGCGACACCCATTTTGCCAACCTGGCCGATGCTTACGAGGCCTTGCCGGAAACTGTAAAGGTGCGACTTGACGGCCTGCGCGCCTTGCATTCCTATGAATACTTCAACGGCACTTGGAGCGTGCCGACTAATGAGAATCAGGCGAATCGCACGCCACCGGTCCTGCAACCCGTGGTCCGTACCCACCCGATTACTGGTCGCAAGAGCATCTACGTGGACCCGGCCATGGTGCCCCTCATCGATGGTCTGTCCGAAGATGAAAGCCGCGACCTTCTGGATGAGCTGTTTGATTGGATCGTCCGGCCTGAATTCGTTTACCGTCATCAGTGGCAGCCGGGTGATGCTATTCTCTGGGACAACGCGTCGACCATGCATCGGCGTGACGCATTCGATCCCGCTTCCATCCGGCTAATGAAACGCACCACTATTCGGCCTCGGCCGGAGTTGGCTGTTCCCTTCTGACAAACCCCATCCTGGGGTGGGACGAGTGCTTGCATTTTCGTTCGGGGTCCCTACCTTCCGTGCATCAGGAAGGAAGCCGGAGACATGGTCACAGTCGACTCGCCGTGTGTTGGTATCTGCCAGTTGGACCTCACGGCCGATCTATGCATTGGTTGTTTCCGCACTCGAGACGAGGTCGCTGTCTGGGGTGCCGCTTCCGATGATGTAAAACGGGACATACTGGCAAAGTGTCGAGAACGCCGCGCCGCCAGCAAGGAAAGGGTCTGAAGATGAGTGCCGTGCTGGCTGATTTGCTTGCCGAGCGCGATTACCTGATGGCGGACGGGGCCACGGGAACTAACGCCTTTGAATTGGGCTTGAAGCCGGGTAGTCCGCCGGATCTATGGAATATAGACGATCCGGAGAAACCTAAAAGCCTCTACCAGGCCTTCGTGGATGCGGGCGCGGACATCATCTTGACCAATACCTTTGGGTCAAACCCGCACCGGCTGATCCTCGACAAGATGGATCACAAGTACAAAGAGCTTAACGTCAACGGTGCGAAACTGGCCCGCGAAGGGGCGG
>DFRF01000160.1 GCA_002378125.1 Rhodospirillaceae bacterium UBA3470
TCTCCCAGCTGAGCTAACCGCCCTCCTGATACGGTCAAGTATCATAGTCGGCGCTCCGGAATAGACAAGTATACGAAAAACAAACCGGCCGCCCGAGGTAATACCCTGGCAGCCGGTCTTATACTGATGTCTGTGTTGTTTAGTTGACGGCGGACTTGAGGGCTTTGCCCGCTTTGAATTTTGGTTGGTTCGACGCGGCGATTTGGATGGTTTCGCCGGTGCGCGGGTTACGCCCGGTGGTGGCGGCGCGACGCGACACGCTGAAGGTACCGAAGCCCACGAGACGTACTTCCGTGCCGTTTTTTAACGAAGCGGTGATGGCGTCTATCATGCCGTCGACGGCTTTCGCCGCATCGGCTTTCGACAAACCGGAGCCGCCAGAAACGGCAGCTATAAGATCATTTTTGTTCAATGGAAAATCCCTCTCCAAATATTAGTCGGTTTCACAAACGTAACGGATATCGGAATATCCCGCGATCCGAATATTCCCAATAAGTAATAAAGTCTATAGAGCGCCGTTTTCGGGCGTCAATTGAACAACCGCGGAATTCTGCGGTTTCCAGACCTGTTGGGGCTAAGTGTCCGGGGTTAAACGAAGAAATCGTCTTTATGCTAAACAGCGGCCCCGATTCGTTTTCGGCAAAAATTAGCCTGAAATCTCTAAAATCGCAGAAAACCAGCGAATCGGCGGCTCCGATTCGCCGGTCTGAAAATGCGGTCTAGTGTTTGACGACGCCGCCTAACTCTTCGTCGTCGACGGACGCGGACGCGATTTGGTCGGCAGCCATCTCGTCGTCCTCATCCCACTCGATGGGCGCGAGGGTTGTGGTAAGTGCGCGCTCAAGGACTTCGTCGACTACTGACACAGGAATGATATCCAGTCCCCGTTTCACGTTGTCGGGAATGTCGCTAAGGTCCTTCTCATTTTCCTTCGGGATCAAGACCGTCTTAATACCGCCCCGGTGCGCCGCCAGGAGTTTCTCCTTGAGGCCACCGATTGGCAGCACACGGCCCCGCAAGGTAACTTCTCCAGTCATGGCGACTTCCTTGTTGACTGGAATGCCGGTCAGCACGGAAACAATGGACGTCACCATACCGACGCCGGCGGACGGTCCGTCCTTCGGCGTTGCGCCCTCGGGCACGTGGAGATGGATGTCCTTTTTGTTGAACAGGGTCGGCTTGATCCCAAACTCGATAGCGCGGAATTGCACATAGGATTTTGCCGCCTGGATTGATTCGGTCATCACCTCGCCAAGTTTACCGGTAATCGTCATTTTACCCTTTCCGGGTACCATGACTGCTTCGATGTTTAGGAGTTCTCCGCCGACCTCGGTCCAGGCCAAGCCCGTCGTCACGCCGACCAGGTCGTCATGCTCGATCTCACCGTGACGGAAGCGCTTTACGCCGAGGTATTTTCCAATGTTGCGTCGCGTGACTTTGATCGTCTCCGCCTCGCCCATGAGGATATCCTTGACCGCCTTGCGGGCCAAATTGGCTATCTCGCGCTCAAGGTTTCGTACACCCGATTCCTTCGTGTAGTGGCGGATCACTTCCCGAATTCCAGACTCCGAGATTGACCACTCCTCATCCTTTAGACCGTGCTTCTTAATCTGCTTGGGAATTAAGTGACGGATCGCGATTTGGACCTTTTCATCTTCCGTATACCCCGAAAGACGGATGATCTCCATCCGGTCCAATAAAGGTGCGGGCATGTTCATGGTGTTCGCCGTTGTTAGGAACATCACGTCCGAAAGATCGTAATCTACCTCTAAATAGTGGTCGTTGAAGGAGTTGTTCTGTTCGGGGTCTAAGACTTCCAAAAGCGCCGAAGCTGGATCACCGCGCCAATCATTCCCCATCTTGTCGACCTCGTCCAATAGAAACAGCGGATTGGACGATTTAGCTTTCTTCATGCCCTGGATAATTTTGCCGGGCATGGACCCGATGTAGGTTCGCCGATGGCCACGGATTTCAGACTCGTCGCGCACGCCGCCCAACGACATGCGAACGAAGTTCCGGCCAGTCGCCTTACCGATCGACTTGCCAAGCGAAGTTTTTCCAACACCCGGAGGTCCTACGAGGCACAAAATGGGTCCCGTAATCTTGTTGGTGCGGTGCTGGACGGCTAGGTATTCAACGATCCGCTCCTTCACCTTTTCCAGGCCATAGTGGTCCTGGTCCAAGATCTCCTGCGCACCCTTCAAATCTTTTTTCACCCGGGTGCGCTTCTTCCATGGGATGGACAGCATCCAATCCAAGTAGTTGCGGACCACGGTGGCTTCCGCCGACATGGGGCTCATAGCTTTAAGTTTCTTCAGCTCGGCGAGGGATTTATCCTTAGCTTCCTTCGTAAGCTTAGTCTTTTTTATGTTCTCTTCGATTTCGGCCGTTTCGTCGCGGCCGTCATCGGTTTCGCCCAATTCCTTTTGAATGGCTTTCAGCTGTTCATTTAAGTAGTACTCGCGCTGGGTCTTCTCCATCTGGCGCTTGACCCGGTTACGGATTTTTTTCTCCACCTGCAGTACGCCGATCTCGGCTTCCATGTAGGAGAATACGCGCTCCAGGCGCTCCGTTACCGAGGAGATTTCCAAAAGTTCCTGCTTTTCGGAAATCTTCAACGCCAGGTGCGCGGCCACCGTGTCCGCCAACTTCTCAACATTCTCAATTTGATTAATTGAAACAAGAACTTCAGGCGGAATTTTCTTGTTCAGCTTAATGTATTGTTCGAACTGGGTGACTACGGAGCGCGACAGGCCTTCAACGTCTTCATCGTCGACCAGCGGCTCATCAGTGACCTCAGCTTCGACCTGGAAAAAATCTGGATTGTCAATGTAGCCGGTAATCCTAGCGCGATGGGAACCTTCGACCAGCACCTTTACCGTGCCATCGGGCAGTTTCAAAAGTTGTAAGACCGTCGACACGGTGCCGACGTCGTAGATATCATCGGCCTCAGGGTCATCCTGGGAGGCGTTCTTCTGGGCGACCAAAAGAATTTGCTTGTCGTCCTGCATGACATCTTCAAGGGCCCGGACCGATTTTTCGCGCCCGACGAACAGCGGCACTATCATGTGAGGAAAAACGACAATGTCGCGAAGCGGAAGAACCGGGAATTGTGTAGTTGGATTAGTCACGCTGGCCTGCCTTACATTCTCTTCAAGGATGGGCGAATGAATTCGTTCAAATCAAGACGTCGGTAACACTTCAAGAAGAGATTGGCTCGTTAGTGCGTCAGGTCAAGACCCCTCCTCCAAATACCCACTTAGGCAGACGTTTCCACTTCTTCCTGCCGGTCGGAGTAAATGAACAGCGGGGACGCATTTTCATCGGCAACCTCGCGGTTGATAACCACTTCCTCAATCCCTTCCAACTCTGGCAAATCGAACATAGTATCCAGAAGTATATTTTCCATAATTGAGCGAAGCCCACGAGCGCCAGTCTTGCGTTCCACGGCTTTCTCGGCGATGGCCTCCAGCGCGCCGTCGGAGAACGAGAGCTTGGTGTTTTCCATTTCGAACAGGCGCTGGTATTGCTTGACGAGCGCGTTCTTCGGCTTGGTGAGGATTTCTACCAACGCGGACTCGTCCAGGTCTTCCAGGGTCGCGACGACCGGCAGGCGACCGACAAATTCTGGAATAAGCCCGAATTTTAACAGGTCTTCGGGTTCAACCCCTTGCAGAATTTCACCTGTCTTGCGGTCTTCTTCGACGGCTACGTCGGCACCGAAGCCGATAGACGTTCCCTTACCACGCTGGGAAATAATTTTGTCCAGGCCCGCGAAAGCCCCACCGCATACGAATAGGATATTCGTTGTGTCGACCTGGAGGAACTCTTGCTGAGGATGCTTACGGCCACCCTGCGGCGGCACGCTGGCAACCGTACCTTCCATAATTTTTAGAAGCGCTTGTTGGACCCCTTCACCCGACACATCACGGGTGATGGAGGGATTGTCCGACTTGCGGGAAATCTTGTCGACCTCGTCTATGTAGACGATACCGCGCTGTGCCCGCTCTACGTTGTAGTCCGCGGCTTGTAAAAGCTTGAGGATAATGTTCTCTACATCCTCGCCAACGTAACCCGCTTCTGTGAGGGTCGTGGCGTCGGCCATGGTAAACGGTACGTCCAGGATGCGGGCCAGGGTCTGAGCTAGCAAGGTCTTACCGCAACCGGTGGGGCCGATCAGCAGGATATTGGATTTTGCTAGCTCCACGTCGTTGTTCTTTGTGGAGCCGTGACCTAGGCGTTTATAATGGTTATGGACCGCCACAGAGAGGACGCGCTTGGCGCGATCTTGGCCGATCACGTAATCGTTCAGAACCTGGCATATATCCGCGGGTGTTGGTACGCCGTCACCGGATTTCACAAGGCTGGTCTTGTGCTCCTCACGGATTATATCCATGCAAAGCTCGACGCACTCATCGCAGATGAACACGGTCGGACCTGCGATGAGCTTGCGCACCTCATGCTGGCTTTTGCCGCAGAACGAGCAGTACAGGGTATTTTTTGAATCGCCGCCGGCTGTTTTACTCAATGGACACTCCGTCAACTATCCGACTGGAATTGAGGTTATGTTAGCCATACCGGATGAGGACAAACAATCCCTATAACAGACGCGGTACCACCCCCGGTCCCGTGACGCAAGCAAACAAAAGAACGTGATTATTTTATTAGCGGTTATTTGGACGGATTCTCCCTCAGAAACCGCGAAATTCGATCAAATGTACTTGCGGGTTCTTTAAAGGGTGTCTTATTCGTCAGATTCACCGTCGCCATCTTCGTCTTCCGCGGAGAGCCGTTCGGTGACAACTTCATCGATAAGGCCGAATTCGAGGGCTTCGTCAGGGTTCATGAACCGATCTCTATCAAGGGCGTCTTCAATCACATCCAGCGGCTGTCCCGTATGGTCGACGTAAATTTCGTTGAGACGTTCACGGAGCTTCAAGATTTCTTTGGCCTGAATTTCGATGTCCGCGGCTTGCCCCTGGGCGCCGCCAGAGGGTTGGTGGACCATGACCCGAGCATTCGGTAAGGCATAGCGCTTGCCTTTAGTGCCGGCGCACAACAGTAGTGAGCCCATAGACATGGCCTGACCAATGCAGACGGTTGAGACATCGGGGCGAATGTAGCGCATTGTGTCATAGATGGCCAAGCCCGACGACACGATGCCTCCTGGTGAATTGATGTAGAAGGCGATGTCTTTGTTTGGGTTCTCGGACTCCAAGAACAAGAGCTGTGCGCAAACCAGGCTAGAGACATAGTCGTCGACCCCACCCGTCAGGAAGATGATGCGTTCCTTAAGCAGACGCGAGTAAATGTCGTAGGAACGCTCA
Organism: Rhodospirillaceae bacterium UBA3470; assembly: GCA_002378125.1. Taxonomy (GTDB): domain Bacteria; phylum Pseudomonadota; class Alphaproteobacteria; order Rhodospirillales; family Casp-alpha2; genus UBA3470. The sequence goes on from DFRF01000160.1 coordinate 5,328, forward strand.
CCGCGGTTCGTCGTCTCGACGACCATGGGGACGAGGGTATTCATGTAGACGTCGCGAGGGTCATTCATTCTATGCTCAGCTTTCCGTTCCTGTTTTCCGATCTCAAAGAGCCTGTTTGATATGTGCTTATTCGGCTTCGTCGCCAGCCTCTTTGTCAGCTTTTTTCTTCGAAGCGGCCTTTTTCTTAGTTGCTGGCTTCTTCACGGTTGCCTTTTTCTTTGGCTTCGCCCTCTTCTCTTCTTCCTCGTTGTCTTTCTCAAGTATAGCCATGAAATCCTTCATGCTTATCTTCTTGTCGGTCACATTGGCCAACTCGAGAATGAAGTCGACAACTTTTTCTTCATAGAGCGGCGCGGTCACGTTCTCGACAGCCTGGGGGTTCTCTTTGTAGAACTCTAGAACTTGTTGCTCCTGGCCCGGATAGTTCCGCGCTTCTTCCATTATCGCCCGGTTAATCTCTTCTTGGCCAATCTGGATCTCGTTCTGGCGACCGATCTCTGCCAATAGGAGACCCAGACGGACACGGCGGCCGGCAATCTCACGAAACTCGTCGCGTTGCTCATCCTCGGACTTTTCGTCGCCGCCATCAGCCTCGGTGTCGGGATTTTCCGCCTGTGCCTTCTTCTGTTCTTCGTACTGGTTCCATATGGTGTCAAATTCCTGATCCACCATTTTGCTCGGCACATCGAACTCGTGGACTTCGAAAAGTTGGTCGAGTAGAAGGCGCTTGGCGCGCATGCGAGCCACCGAGTTGTATTCGCGGGCCTGCTCCTCTGCGATGCTTTCCTTCAGTTTTTCCAGATTTTCCATGCCAGTCTTCTTTGCCAACTCATCATCTATGTGCGCCGGCGTGGCTTCGCGAATTTCTTTGATGTTGACCTTGAACAAGGCGTCCTTGCCTGCCAATTCTGTGGCCCCGTAACCTTCCGGAAAAGTCACACTGACGTCCATTTCGTTGCCGGCGTTGATACCGGTCAATTGATCCTCAAAGCCCGGGATGAAGCTATCGGATCCCAGTTCCAGCTGATAATCCTCTGCCTTACCGCCTGGAAATTCTTCGCCGTCTACGGATCCAACAAAGTCGATGACGACGATGTCGCCGGCCTTTGATTTACGCTTGCCCTTGATCGGCTCGGAGGTCTGATGCGCCTTGGCGATGTTCTCTAGCGCGTCATCGACATCTTTGGGATCGGCCTTTGGGACGAGGCGTTCCAACTTAATCTTCGTAAGATCCGTTAGTTCGATGTCCGGCAGAGTTTCGACCGACATCTTGTATTCCAGGTCAGAGCCATCTTCGAAGGTGGTGATCTCAATCTCTGGCTGCATAGCCGGGCGGACGCCCTTCTCTGACAACGCTTGCTGAGAAGAATCGCCGACCGCGCGTTCCAGAACCTCGCCGAGGACCGCCTGCCCGAAGCGTTTACGTAGGATCGGCACTGGAACCTTACCCGGGCGGAAGCCAGGAAGGTTAGCGGTGCGCTGAATTTCCTTCAGCTTGTGGGTGACTTTCTCTTCAATTTCATCAGCAGGAAGGTTGATGGTGTATTCCCGGCTCAGGCCTTCGGATTTTGTCTCGGTAATCTGCATGGCGCACCAATCGGTCTATTCGTTTCACGGCGGCGGCCCGAAACTTTTGGGCTCACTCAAAAGTGTTGTTCATTCCGGCTCTGTCGCCGCAGCTGGCTGGTCGTTTGTGGTGCGGGCGGAGGGATTTGAACCCCCACGCCTTTCGGCACTAGATCCTAAATCTAGCGTGTCTACCAATTTCACCACGCCCGCAAATTACGCCGAAGCGAGCCGCCGTTTCGAGCGGTGCGACACTCTACGCAATTCGTCCCTGCTGTCAATCAACCCCTGGTGCGAAATGCGCACTCTCAATAAAGGCGTTTTGGGGCTACCAGGAGCGAGAACCCCGTGTTCGTGTCCTTTCGATCTGAATGATTTAAAATAGCTTCTGGAATGTTGACTGCCACCAGTTTCTCGATTGCTGAATCAAAAGCGCATCGTGGCTGTCTGAAAGGGTTTCTTTTGCGCCAAGACGCTCACGGTGAATCAGCCGAACTTATGGATCATGGATCGTAGTTCCAGAAGGACCGAACCCAGGAACAACGGCTCAATATGCTCAAGCACATCGACGCAGCAGACGATATCAGCGCCGCGCTAGTCCAAATCATTCAAGCCGGCTCAAAGACCGCATTTGTCGTCGCCGTAATCGGAGATGCTTCGGCCATTCACGTACTTTGCCAGATCGATGACCACGGGTGCGAACATCTAACCTGCCGCACCACAGTGTGGATCGTTCTGCAACTCTTTCTGCATTCCTAGGTGGTTCGCGGATATCGTCATCATCTGCTCCGGAGCGGAGTGAGCATCCCATTTTCATGGTTTTAGTAGTGCGCGACTTCACGAGCCGAGGCAACTCCGCATCAATTCGCGGTTTCACCGCTATTCCGTCGTGAAATGATCCGCCGCTAGACAGATCAATGGTGTTGGCTAAAAATTCTTTCTAGTGATCACGGAATACGGAGGATCGGAGATGAGTGGATACAAGGGTGGGTGCCATTGTGGCAACATCGCTGTGACCTTTGAGACCAAAAAGGCGGCGACGGATTTCACCCCGCGCGCCTGTGATTGTTCGTTTTGCCGCAAGCATTCGACGCGGGCACTATCCGATCCAGAGGGACACATTCACCTGAACGTTCAACGCGAGGATGATCTGAACCGCTATCAATTTGGCACCAAGGCGACCGAGTTTTTGATTTGCCGGTCGTGCGGTGTCTATGTGTCGGCCTACATGCCGGACGGTGACGCCGCCTTTGCCAACGTTCTCGCCAGCGTGCTAGATGACCATGATCGGTTCGGTTTAGGGGAACTTACCGATTACGGCAACGAGGACGAAGCCGGCAAGCGGGCGCGGCGGCGTCAAAAGTGGACGCCGGCGACGTTGACCGTCGCTAACTGATCACCCTCACCTTTCATATACGGAGTAACCCATGGCCCATAAAATTGTATGCTGGCGGCCCATGTACGACCCGTCCGGTCACGACCTGCTGCGCGCAACCGGTGCCGACGTGGAGATTATCGACGCGCCGGATCCCCAGGCCGTTGCGGCCGCCCTTAAGGGCGCTCATGCGCTTTGGGTGCGGACACCGGAACGGGTAGACGCAGAGCTTATGGATGCTGGTGAGAACCTTGTCGTTATATCCACATCGGGCTTTGGCACCGATAATATCGACGTCCCGGCTGCCACGGAACGCGGAATCTTGGTGGTTAACCATCAAGGGTTCGGTCGCACGCCCGTGGCAGAGCATTCGATCATGCTCATGTTGGCAGCCCTGAAACAGCTCATCTGGACTGACCGGGCGACCCGGGACGCCAGCGCGTGGACCGAACGCAGCGGGATGCGCATCTACGAATTGGAGGGTAAGACCGTGGGCCTGGTGGGATTAGGCTACATCGGCGCCGAGTTGGCGAAAAAACTCCATCACGGCTTCAACTGTCGGGTTTTGGCCTACGACCCGTATGTGGACCCGCGCCTGGCGTACGCCGTCGGGGCCGAAATATTTGGTGATCTGCATGCCATGCTCAGCGAATGCTGCTTGCTCTGCCTTGCCGCCGAGTTGACGGATGAGACCAGGATGATAATTGGCGCGGACGAACTGGCCGCGCTCCCAAAGGGTGCGGTTGTCATCAACGCCGCGCGGGGTGCGCTTTTAGATCTCGATGCCTTGGTGGACGCGTTGGATAGCGGTCATGTAGCTGCGGCGGGCCTTGACGTGGTTTCGCCAGAGCCCCTGCCCGTTAGCCATCGGCTTTTGGCCCACCCAAACACAGTCATGACCCCGCATACCGCCGGCGTCACGACGGAAGCTACGAGCCGTCTTGCTCATTCTGCTTGTGATCAGATTACGGCAGCGCTTGCCGGCAGGCTGCCGCAGTTTCCCGTCAATCGAGAGGTGTGGGACGCGGCCAACTCGCGGCGTCCCGACTAAACTTCTCACTTATTCCGCGGCGGCTTGTTTCGCGAGTGAATCGTCATTTTTGAGCACCACCTTGATGGCGTCCTCGATCCGATCTTTAGCGTAGCGAATGGCTTCTGGCAGGTCGTCCATATGAAATGTATGGGTGTGGATTAGCGTGGCGTCAAAGCGTTTCATCTCCATTAAGGCCGCTGCCCGTTTGGTACCTGACTGGCCTTCGCCCCGGATGCCGTAGAGATAGATATTGTTGGCGACGATGTTCATCACATCGACAGGCACCTGCTCGGACGGGAACGCCGCTAAGCAGATCTTGCCACCCCTGTTAACCATGTAGCCGGCTTCATTCAGTGCGTTTGGCGCGCCGGAGCATTCCAGAACGAAATCTGCCCCAATGCCGCTCGTGAGTTCTTTCACCTTGGCGACGACGTCTTCTTCCTTACGCACGTTAACCACATGATCAGCACCCAGCTTGGTGCCGATCTTGAGTCGATTGTCGCGGGTCCCTGTAAGGATAACGGGCGATGCGCCCAAGGCCTTGGCCACGGCAACGCCCAGAAGCCCGATTGGTCCTGGCCCAGTTACAACGACGCTGTCGCCGGCGACCAGGCCACCGAGCTCCGTGTAGCCGTACATGGAAGTCCCGGCTGTGACCACCAAGGTCGCCTCTTCATCACTCATGTCGTTCGAAATTTTCACCATGGTGTTGATGTTGTTAACGGCGTATTCGCAGAAACCGCCGTCTGTGGTGAAACCGTTGGCTCGGTGGCCTTTGTCATTGCCCTCGTAGTTCTTGCCGTAGTTGTGACAAGACGTGTACATTCCTTCCCGGCAGCGTTTGCAGCGCCCGCAACCGGCGTGGATTTCCACCGTGATCCGGTCACCTATAGCATATTCGTCGACTCCCGGACCGAGCCCCACAACGGTGCCCATGTATTCATGGCCCGGCGTCCAATTTTTGTTGTAGGGACCGCCTCCTTGAACGAGCGCTGGGGGGCCATGGTAGATGACCTCAATGTCCGTGCCGCAGACCGCGATAGCGTCAATTCGGACCAAGACCTCAGCCTTGTCAGGCACCGGAATTGGCTTTTCCGTGTGGATCAGTTCGCCGACGCCCCCTAAGACCCAAGCTTTCTGGCTTTCGGGGATCGGAAAGTCGGGACTGGTGGTGACGGTCTCGGGCATGGACATAACGCTGCTTCCCTTGATTAAGGTGCGGGCTAACGTTGTCTGAAAAAGGGGTGGTCTGCCGCCCCGCCGATCAACGCAAGCTCGACGATAATTTCGCACGAATGCGAAAAATTGTCGATAATCCGTGTCATCATCCATTTTGGTGGTATACGATTCCCGTTGTGCATCTGGCGGCGACCACCTCGCCGAGGCGAAAACATAACGATAAGGCGGGAAGTGCAGGCATGGAATTTGGCAAGGTCGACATTCCTACAGAGGTTTATCTAGATTTTCTAAGCGAGACGGTTCCCATTCATTGGGATAACCACGCCTATCTGATGGTTTTCATTTGGCTCGTACTGGTTCCCATCTGCATCATCGTTATCCGTTTCGGCAAGCCCGAACCAACTGAAAAGGGAATCCAGACCAAGATCGGTATGTTCAATCCGCTCTGGTGGTGGTTTTCGGTGCACAAATATGGCCTTTACGTGGCGGTGATCCTGTCGATTTTCGCTGGTGGCATCGCCTACACAGTGAGCCAGGGGTTCAGTGGTTCGCTGCATGCATATTTTGGCACGGCGACGTTGGTTTTGGGCGTGTTGCAGATGGCCTCGAGTTGGTTCCGCGGTCGCCACGGCGGCAAGTACTACTACACCGCGACCCACGGCAAGGTAGAGACCTATTGGGGAGATCACTACAACTTCACCACCCGCCGCCGTCTATTTGAGGCTTATCACAAGACTGCCGGCTATGTGGCCTGTTTTTGCGCCATGGGCGCCGTCGGTTCAGGGCTCATGCAATTCCCAATCCCAAACCTAGCCATCGGCATCTTCATCCTGATGGCAATCTATGTGGTTGTCTGGATGGTGCTACAGTACATGGGCAAATGCCATGACGGCTACCGTGCCGTGCATGGTTATGGGTTGGAGCATCCTTACAATAAGATGCGCGAGAAGCTTTAACAGACGTGCCGGCGCCCTAGTCTGCCAGTCGGAACCCGGCAAACTGCCAACGCTGATGGGGGTAGAAAAAGTTACGATAGGTAATGCGCGCATGCTCCGGCGGGGTGCAACAGCTGGCGCCGCGCAAGACCATCTGGTTGATCATGAACTTGCCATTGTATTCGCCGACTGCGCCGGCCGCCGCTTTGTAGCCTGGATAAGGCGCATAGGCGCTTTCCGTCCATTCCCAGACATCGCCCAGCATGCGCTGAGGGGTTATCGGTTCTTCGCCGCCTGCCGGGATCGGCTGGAGGTACCCTGAGGCCCGTTGGTTGGCGACGGAGCCGAGTAGATTCGCGACATCAAAATACCGCGCTGCTGCCTCCCATTCCGCTTCGGTCGGTAGACGCTTTTCTGCCCAGGCGGCGTAGGCGGATGCTTCATAATAACTGACATGGCACACGGGCGCATCGTGATAGATCGGGCGAAGACCGGCGAACGTAAACTCGATCCAATTGTCCTTCTCGTCTCGCTGCCAATAGAGGGGTGCTTCCCAGCCTTCACTTTTGACCGTTGCCCATCCGTCCGCGTGCCAAAATTCCCCGCGGTCGTACCCACCGTCCTCGACGAATTCCAGGAATTCCCCGTTGGTGACGCAACGTGAAGCAATTTTAAAGGCGCCCAACAGCACCTCGTGGGCTGGGCCTTCGTTGTCAAAGGCGAAAGCGTTGTCGTCCGCATGGCCAATCCGATAAACGCCGCCCGGGACATCAAACCACTGGAGGTAATGCGTTTTGTGGACGGCAGCTGGTTCTTTTTTGTGATAGCTCGGCCCAAATGGATTACAAGACAACACATGTTTGATATCCATCAAGATGAGTTCTTGATGCTGCTGCTCATGGTGCAGGCCGAGTTCTATAAGATAGCAGAGCGTCTCTAGTTGTTCGCCGCTTGCTAAATCGAAGAATTCCTCCATTGCCGCATCGATATGCGCGCGGTAGGCCAGAACCTCTGCCAATGTGGGCCGGGTGATCAAGCCGCGCTCCGTACGAAGCTGGCGCGGGCCCACAGCCTCATAATACGAATTGAACAGGAAGTTGAAGTTCTCGTCGAAGACTTGGTAGCAAGGCAAATTTGGGCGAAGGATGAAGGTCTCGAAAAACCAGCTCGTATGGGCCAAGTGCCATTTGGTCGGGCTTACGTCCGGCATTGATTGAACTTGCTGATCTTCGGGAGAGAGCCGCTGCGCCAAGGCCTCGCTTTGGCCGCGGACCTTAAGAAAACGAGTGGTGTAGGCGTTGCCGGAATTTGGCAGGAAAGCCTGGGAAATATTCGCGTGCATACCGCACCTTATTTGGATGATTAATTAGTGGAGCCTTCGCACAATGGTGTGACTTTAAGCGTCATGGATTTCAGCCTCAAGAGGTATCCCAGGCATTCAGACGATTGGGTGTAGCTCGGTCGTTTTCGCAAATTAGCAGATATCTATCGTCCCGACGCCACCGCTTCCACGAATGGATATGAAGCATCCAGAGAGCAAACCAGCTAAATAACGCTAATGATCTTTGATAACTCCTTGTGCGTTGCCAAAACTCAAACGAAAATGCGGGCGATTCCATGAGGGACGACTGCGTCGAACCGAAAACTGGCATGATAAAAAACTAAAGTCGGAGAACCTAATGAAACGTCAAATTATTTTCCTGTTGAGCTTTTTGATGACGACGCCGGTTTTTGCAGCAGAGAAAATGACCCTTCTTCTTGACTGGTTTGTAAACCCAGACCACGCACCGATCATCGTAGCCCGCGAAAAAGGCTTTTTCGCCGACCAAGGTCTTGAAGTGGAGGTGATCGCGCCAGCAGACCCGTCCGATCCGCCGAAACTTGTCGCCGCCGGCAAGGCCGAACTGGCGATCTCCTATCAACCCCAAATCCATCTTCAAGTGGCCGAGGGTTTGCCGCTCATCCGTGTCGGGACTTTGGTATCGACACCGTTGAACTGCCTCTTGGTACTCAAGGACGGGCCTATCAAAAAAATCTCCGATCTCAAAGGTAAGAAGGTTAGATTCTCTGTAGCTGGGGTCGAAGAAGCGCTGTTGACGGCCATTCTGGGAAAGCACGGGTTGAAAATGAGTGATATTGAATTGGTCAATGTGAACTGGTCTTTGTCGCCGTCTTTGATGTCGAGGCAGGTTGATGCGGTGCTCGGCGCTTATCGCAATTTCGAG
>DFRF01000136.1 GCA_002378125.1 Rhodospirillaceae bacterium UBA3470
AGAAGGCCGCCAAGAAAGCCGAAGTCCTAGCTGAAACCGATGTGGTCGAGGACGCGCCTGCAGAAGACGTCGAAGCGGCGGAAGATGCTCTAGCCCAGGATGCGACTGAAGAGGCTAAGGAAGACTGACGTGACGGCGGGGTGGCGATCGACCTTCTTGCGTGGCCTTCGCCGGCCGTTCGAGAGTTGCACGTGTCATGGCGCGTAATCCGGCCGAGATTATAGACAGGCGCCGCCTTAAGCGACGTTTGAACTTTTGGCGCATCGCCGCTGTGGTGGCGGTGATCGCTGCGGTGCTGACGTTGGCCTCCAATTTTGAGGACACTGGTTTCTCGGACCATGTGGCTCGGCTCGAGATTTCGGGCATCATCCTTAACGATCCTGTCCGTGACAAGGCATTGCGTAGGGTCGCTCGTCGGGGCGCCGTGAAGGCCCTCATCGTCGAGATTGACAGTCCCGGCGGAACTTTCGTCGGTGGTGAAGCCCTGTACAATCATCTGCGCAGCGTCGCTGAGCAGAAGCCCGTGGTTGCCGTCATGGGTGGCACGGCCACTTCGGCGGCCTACATGGCGGCCATCGGGACCAGCCGGGTATTCGCCCATAACGGAACGGTCACCGGTTCCATCGGCGTGATCATGCAGACTGCGGATATCACTGGTATGCTGGAGAAGCTTGGGATCAAACCGGAAACGGTTAAGAGTGGCCCTCTGAAGGCGCAACCTAACCCCATAGAGCCGTTTTTGCCTGCAGCGCGTGAAGCGACCGAGGTGGTGGTCGGCGATCTGTTCGCCATGTTCGTGGACATTGTGGCGACACGCCGGAAGATTGACCGGGACAAGGTGGTGGCGCTGTCGGATGGGCGCGTCTATTCGGGCCGGCAAGCCCGCAAGGCGGGACTTGTCGACGCTATCGGCGGGGTGGCCGAAGCGCGCCGATGGCTCGCTGAAAATCACCAGGTTGACGCCGGTTTACCGTTGAAAGACTTGGATCTTCACGACGACGACGAACCTTGGCGCTACTTCATCGATTCGGTGGTCGGAAAAACGCTTTTTTCTGAAAGGCTTAGACTTGACGGGGTGTTGTCTGTTTGGCAACCTAAGCTGAAATAGAAGATGAAAGATGGCGTTTGGTCCTGGATTTCAGGGCTCGCAGTCGCGAACATTGGCCAAGCCGGCCGCAGAGGCGAATGACGGTCGTCAAAGACGAACGCACAAGCGGGAGACCCAGGGGGTTTGAAGGCATGACGAAATCGGAATTGATCGCGCGCTTGGCGGCGGCTAACCCGCATCTTTACCAACGCGATGTGGAACGGATTGTTTCGACCATATTTGACGAGATTTCCGAGGCTTTGGCCCGGGGCGACCGGGTCGAATTGCGGGGCTTTGGCGCCTTTTCCGTGAAGTCCCGCGGCTCACGTGTGGGTCGAAACCCGCGCACCGGCGAAGCCGTCCAGGTGGCCGAAAAATTCACTCCCTACTTCAAGACTGGTAAGCAACTTCGCGAGAAGCTCAACACCGTTGGTTGAGGGGGCGATCGCCAATCCCGGAGACTCGTGAGTCTTGAAAAAATTGAAAGTCGCGAAAGTTCTCTCGTTGGTATTGGTTCTGCCGGCGGGAATGGTCGCGGTTACATTCGCGGTCGTCAACCGCGGCCCGGTCACAATCGATTTCTGGCCCCTATCCATGGAGATGCAGGCGCCCCTGTCGGCGATGATTATGCTGTCACTCATTGTCGGTGTGATCTGGGGTGGCGTGGCGTCATGGTTGGCTGCCGGCACGGGCCGCAAGCATGCCCGTGACACTGTGCAACGCGCAAATCAGGCAGAGAGCGAATTGCGGGACTTGAAGAACCGCGTCGCGCGCCTCGAATTGGAAGTTCGCGACGCTAAGGCGCCCTCCAAAACTCCTGCCGGCCCGCAGGCGTTGCCGCCTGCGAATGTGGCCTGATCATGGACATTCTCGAGGCCCGGCACCTGTCCCAGGTCCTCGATTATGCGACCCTGGTCGACGCCCTGGAGGCGGCCTTTCGGTGCGACGTCGCCGTGCCGCCGCGCCATCATCATACAGTGCCCGTCGCCGACGGTCGGGATGCGACCCTTCTGCTCATGCCAGCTTGGGATGCCAACTACCTGGGCATTAAGACGGTGACCGTCATGCCCGAGAACGGGATCCTGGATTTGCCGGGAGTGCACGCCAACTATCAGCTCCTCGACCGCCGGACCGGAGCTATGCTTGCGCTTCTTGATGGGGCTGAGTTGACCGCCCGGCGGACTGCGGCAGCGTCCGCGTTGGCCTCGCGCTACCTGTCCCGTCCGGAGGCGGCACGCCTTTTGATGGTCGGTACCGGCACTTTGGCGCCGCATCTCATTGGTGCGCATGCCTCGCAGCGCGCCCTTACCCATGTGCAGGTCTGGGGTCGGCGGCCCGAACGAGCTGCGTCGGTGGTCGACGATGTGGACCTGCCCGGGGTTAATGTCGAGGCCGTTGCGGATCTGGAGTCAGCGGTGACGGACGCGGATATCATCTCTTGCGCCACCCTGTCCGCCGATCCGCTAATTCACGGCGACTGGATGTGCTCGGGCCAGCATCTGGACCTTGTGGGTGGGTTTACGCCACAGATGCGTGAGGCCGACGATACGGCCATTGCGAAAGCTCGGATATTTGTTGATACGGATGATGCTGTGCAGACGGCGGGGGACATTTGTGATCCATTGAAGAGTGGTGTCATTACCGACGCGGATATTCTGGGAACCCTGTTTACTCTGGCCCGAGGTGAAGCGCCCGCCGCACGGTCCACGGGTGATGAGATCACCTTGTTTAAGTCCGCAGGCACCGCCATCGAGGACTTGGCAGGGGCGGTACTTGCTTATGAGCGAACGCAGGGTTAAAACCGCCCCATCATGACACCGACAGATCGTATACTCGTTCCGCTCGACACCACGGACGTGAGTTGGGCGGCGAACCTTGCCGAGCGCCTGCGTGGGTACGTCGGAGGCATTAAGTTGGGCAAGGAATTCATTTCTGCGCATGGCCCTCAGGGTGTGCGCCAAGTAACCGGCGACCACCAGCCTCTCTTCCTAGATGTCAAATTTCACGATATCCCCAACACGGTGGCCGGTGCCATTCGCGCTATAGGCGCCCTGCGGCCGTTTATGGTCAACGTGCACGCCTGCGGTGGACGTGCCATGATGGAAGCTGCCGTGGCTGCGAACGACAAAGCCGGCGATGCCCGGCCTTTGATTATGGCGGTCACCGTGCTTACGTCCTTGGATGACGACGACCTAACGGAATTAGGCGTTCCCTCAAATGCCGGCGAACAGGCCGTACGCCTGGCCCGATTGGCCCAGGACTGCGGCGTGGACGGGGTGGTGTGCTCGCCAAAGGAGATCACGTTGCTGCGCGATGCCTGCGGTCCGGACTTCAAGCTGGTCGTCCCGGGGATCCGGCCCGCATGGGCGTCCACAGACGATCAGAAACGCATTGCTACCCCCGCCGATGCCGTGGCCATGGGGGCGGATTATCTGGTCATCGGCCGGCCGATTACTGGCGCCAAAGATCCTGTTGCCGCGGCGGTGCGTGTCGGCGAGGAATTGGCCGCCATCTAAATCAAAAAAATCTGAGGAGAAAATCAGTGAAGCTCTATGGATCGAATACATCGCCCTATGTCCGCAAGGTCCGGATACAGGCCCTGGAGGGCGAATATTGGGATCAGATCGACTTCTTTGAAATAGCAACGGCGCCGACAAACCCGAACATGAACAACGTCAATCCCCTGAAGAAGGTGCCAGCTCTGGAGACAGATGATGGGCAGGTGCTGTTTGATTCGCGGGTTGTCTGTGAATACCTGGACCAGGCGTTGGGCGGGGGCCGGACGTTTCCGGCGGACGGCGACGTCCGTTGGGAGGCGCTCCGGTTACAGGCGCTTGGCGATGGCCTTCTGGATGCGGCATTACTGGCGCGTTATGAGCATCTCCTGCGGCCAGCGTCAGCCCGTTGGAACGACTGGTCCGACGGACAGATGATGAAGGTCGATGGGGCGCTTGCGGAAATGGAGCACAGTATGGCGTCGTTTGGCGATCGAATGGACATTGGCACTATCACCTTGGTCTGTGCGCTTGGCTATCTGGATTTTCGCTTCCCCAAGAAAGATTGGCGCGACAGCAATTCGGCCTTGGCCGACTGGTTCGAGGTGATGATGGCGCGGCCTTCGGTAAGCGGAACCGTCCCGCCGCAATAGGTTCCGAAGACAATCGGGAGAAAGCATTCATGACCTGTGCCGTGAAAATCTGTGGGCTTATGTCCGCCGACGCTGTTGACGCCTCCGTGGAAGCGGGCGCCGATATGGTCGGCTTTGTCTTTTTTCCTCCTTCGCCCCGCTCCCTCAGCGTTGCTGATGCGGCGGCCTTGACCGCTCGGGTGCCCGATCACGTGATGCGTGTCGCTTTGAGCGTGGATGCGGATGATACGCTGCTGGATGCGATCGCGGCGGATGCCGGCGTGGATATGATGCAGTTCCATGGCCATGAACCCCTCGAGCGAATCAGCGAGGTGCGTGACCGTTATGGCCTTCCTGTCATGAAGGCCGTAGCCATTTCCGGTCCCGAGGACGTGACCCGAGGACACGCCTATGCGGACGTGGCCGACCGCCTCATGTTCGACGCCAAGCCGCCCATGGACGCGACGCGACCCGGCGGCAATGCACTTTCCTTTGATTGGCAACTGATTGCGGGGGAGAGTTGGTCAAAACCCTGGATCTTGGCGGGGGGGCTGACGCCGCAGAATGTGGCCGATGCGATTGCCGCGTCCGGCGCGACGGCGGTGGATGTCTCGTCGGGTGTGGAGGATGCTCCCGGGGTCAAGAACCCTGAGAACATCCGAGGTTTCATCACCGCGGCGAAAGGCGCCTGAACTCAAGTAGCCTTGGTGTTGGTGTTGCGCCGACCGCTGTCGGAAATCTCCGTCATATGGTGGTTGCGGTTCGGTTTGGAGAAGATTCCTGCCTTACTTTTAAGCGGCGATCACCGCTCCGGCACCGATTAGGCTGTCGATTTTCTCGTTGTCGTAGCCGTATTCCGCAAGAACTAGCCGAGTATGCTGGCCATAAATAGGCGCACCTCCGTCAATGACGCCGGGTGTTTTGGAGAACTTGATGGGCAGTCCGATGGTCTTGACCCGACCGGCGGTGGTGTGGTCCACCTCGACGACCATTTCGCGTGCCTCGGTGTGGGGGTCTGCGTGCATTTGGTTGACGTCCATGACTGGGCCCGCGGGAATGCCGACGCGCTCCAACCTGGCTAGCCAATGGGTCATTGGCTTGGTCTCGAAAACGCTGTTCAAGGTATCAATCAGGGCGTCGATATTGGCCATGCGCGCCGCGCTGTCGCTGAACCGCGGGTCGTCGTCCAGTTCTTGCAGGTTGGTGATCTCCAAAAGCCGTCCCCAGAGCCGCGTGTTCGAAGCACCCAGGTTGATCCACCCGTCGGCGCACTTGAATGCTTGGTAGGGGGTGTTCAAGGGATGGCGTGAGCCCATTGGGCCCGGCGCGAAGCCCGTCGCTAGAGCAATGGCGGATTGCCAATAGGTGTGCGTGATCCCAGCCTCAAAGAGTGAGGTGTCGACCATCTGGCCTTCTCCGGTCTTCAGTTTATAGGCGTAGGCCGAAACGATGCCTAGCGCGCCTAGAATACCCGCCGTGATATCGGTGATTGGCGCGCCGACCTTCACCGGTTCGCGCCCGGGAGCTTCGCCCGTGATGCTCATGAGCCCGCTCATACCCTGCGCGATCAAGTCGTAGCCGCCGCGTGGCGCGTAGGGGCCGGTGCGGCCAAAGCCCGAGATAGCGCAGTAGATGAGGCCCGGGTTGTCGACCTTTAGGTCGTTGTAGCCTAGGCCCAGCTTGGCCATGGTGTCGGCGCGGTAGTTCTCGATGATGACGTCGGCGTTGGCCAGCATCCTCAGTAGGACCTCTTTGCCCTCGGTTTTCTTCAAATCGATAGCGACGCCACGCTTGTTGCGGTTCATCATCATGTAGGCCGCCGACTCGCCTGCGATATCGGGCGGCAGGAAACGGCGCGTGTCGTCGCCGTCGGGGACCCGCTCAACCTTGATCACGTCAGCGCCCATGTCGGCGAGCATTCGCCCGCAAGTGGGCCCGGCCATGACGTGGGCCAGTTCGATTACTTTCATGCCCGTCAAGGGCCCGCGATTGTCAGTCATTTCTTTTTTCCTTAAGTCTGGTCGGTTCAGCGACCGGTGAATTTCGGTTTCCTCTTGTCTAGGAATGCTTGGTAGCCCACCCGGAAGTCGTCCGTATCGTAGCAATCGAAACCTTCGTCTAGTTCCGCATCCGTGAGCGGCACGGGGTCGGCAAGCCGGTCCAAAAATTTCTTGTGCCAGCGGTGTACTAGAGGCGCGCCGGCGGCGATGCGCTGTGCCGTAGCCATAGCCTCTTCGGTAACTTGGACGTCGGGGACGACGCGGCTGACGATACCCATGCGCTCGGCCTCGGCCGATCCCATAATCCGGCCCTCCAGTAGGATCTCAAGCGCGCGGCCAGGACCCACCAGTTCTTTGAGCGCGCCAATTTCTTGGTAGGCCATGACTAAGCCCAGCTTGGCGATGGGCGCGCCGAATCGGCTAGATTCGCCACAGATGCGGATGTTGCAAAGCCCGGCGATCTCTAGCCCGCCTCCAACACAGATGCCGTGGATCATGGCGATCGTCGGATGTGGCATGGATTTCAGCGCCTGGATGGTACCGTGCATGAGGACGCCATACTGTTTGGCTTGTCTAGCATTGGATCGATCTGTTTTGAACTCGGAGATATCGTTACCGGGCCCGAAGGCTCTCTCTCCGGCGCCCCGGATAACCACGCAGCGCACGCTCTCATCCGCACCCAGTTCGCGGAATACGTCGCCCATGCGGCCCCACATAGGCTTGGTGAAGGCGTTGAGCTTGTGCGGGCGGTTGAACGTGACGGTGACTATTCCGTCGCCATCCCGGTCCACCAGAACGGTGTCCATGACGTCTTCTTCGGTAATCGCAGGCATGATCAGCCCTCCGCCGTTTTGGTCAGGTAGGCCATGGCCTGGGCGACGCCGCCCTTCTGGTGTGGCACGTCAGCAAGGCTTAGGCCCATCTCCACGCCCGATAGCGCTCCAATGAGGGTGAGTTCGTTGATCTCGCCCAGGTGTCCGATCCGGAAAATCTTGCCCTTCAACTTGCCAAGCCCTGTACCCAGCGACATATCGAAGTTGTCCAGGATCACCTTGCGGACCACATCGGCGTCGACGCCGTCCGGCATCATAACGCCGGTCAGCACGCTGGAGTACTCGTCGGGGTTGTTGCACAGCACTTCCATGCCCCAAGCTTGCACGGCGCGGCGAGTGGCCTCGGCCATGCGGTCGTGCCGGGCGAAGACCTTGTCCAAACCTTCCTCGTTCAGCATGGCGAGGGATTCCTGCAACCCGAACAGTAAGTTAGTCGCCGGAGTATAGGGGAAGTAGCCCGATTCGTTGTTGTCGATCATCGCCTGCCAGTCCCAGTAGGACCGCGTCAGCTTGTTGGATTTGGAAACTTTTAAGGCCTTGTCGCTGATTGTGTTGAAGCCGAGGCCTGGCGGCAGCATGAGGCCTTTCTGCGAGCCACTGACAGTCACGTCGACGTCCCAGGCATCGTGCTGATAGGCCATGGAGCCGAGCGAGGAGATCGTGTCCACCATCAACAGCGCCGGATGCCCTGCCGCATCCATGGAAGCGCGCACGTTCGGCACGTTTGAGGTGACGCCCGTGGAGGTCTCGTTGTGGACCATGCAGACGGCCTTGTAGGTGTGGCCGTTGTCAGCACGCAGTTTTTCCTCGACCTGGCCGGCGTTGACGCCAGAGCGCCAATCGCCGTCGACAAACTCGATTTCAAGGCCAAGCTTACCGGCCAGTTCCTGCCATAGGGAGGCGAAATGTCCGGTTTCAAACATGAGGACCTTGTCGCCCGGGCTCAATGTGTTCACTAAAGCTGCTTCCCACGCGCCGGTGCCTGATGAGGGGAAAATGATCACGTGGCTTTCCGTGCCGAAGACGGGTTTGATGTCTCTCAAGACATTCAGGCCCAGTTCCGCGAACTCGGGGCCGCGATGGTCGATGACGGCCCGGTCCATGGCACGAAGAACGCGGTCAGGGACGGGACTGGGGCCGGGAATCTGCAGGAAGTGGCGTCCGGGGCGAAAATCCATAGAAGGTCCTCCGTTCAGGGCTGCTTTTGAGCCGTCATTCAGCTAATTTGCATTATGCATTCATTGTGTAACCATGCAATCGAAAAGGAATTTACGAATTAAATTGCTGTTTTAAAATGTTTATATTCAGAACTTGCATTTTGTAACCATGGCAGCCAGAGGCGTTGCATTTTGAATGCAAAATGATACTATCCGACGTCACCGAGTCCAAGGAGACGGAGATGACTATTGCGAAACCGGGGTTGACTGGCAATGGCCGGATTGGCGACAGCGCGCTAGCCCAGCGCTTGGACGGCGCCCTGCAAGGCGAGGTCCTGTTCGACCGATTCAGTCGTGGCCGCTACGCCACAGACGCCTCGAATTATCAAGTGGAGCCCTTGGGCGTCGTCGTACCAAAATCGGTGGATGACGTGCGCAGCGCCATGGCCATCGCCAAGGATGAGAACATACCCGTGCTGCCGCGCGGCGGAGGCACATCCCAATGCGGCCAAACGGTCGGCGAGGCGCTGGTCGTTGATATGAGTAAGCACCTGAATGGTGTGCTTAAATTCGATAGGGAAAGTCGTTCGGCCTGGGTTGAGCCGGGCATTGTTCTTGATCAACTGAACGCCCTTCTGAAACCCCATGGGCTTTGGTTCCCCGTGGACGTGTCCACGTCCAGCCGCGCAACCATTGGCGGCATGACTGGCAATAACTCCTGTGGAGCCCGGTCCATCGTGTACGGGACCATGCGTGACAACGTCCGCGCGGTGGATGCAATTCTCATTGACGGCTCCGAGATGATCTTTGGCGAAGTCTCCGATAATGCCCAACTTGCCAATTTGTTGCCCCGGCAGAGCCAGCTCGTTTCTGGGCTTCTGGATTTAGGCCGGCGCGAGCAGGCGGAGGTGGAACGGAGCTTTCCCGACCTCATGCGCCGCGTTGGCGGTTACAACATCGATGCACTGATGCCTGCGGGGCCACCGCGTGGAACCTGGGCGGACAGCACCGTTAACCGGCCGCAGACGCACCCAAATTTGGCGCATCTACTCGTCGGCTCGGAGGGGACGCTAGCATTCTCGACGCGCATCCACCTTGATCTCAAGCCCCTGCCTCAGAACAAACACCTCGGCATATGCCATTTTCCGAATTTCTTTGATGCTATGGAATCGACACAACACATCGTCAAGCTTGGTCCGGCAGCGGTGGAATTGGTGGACCGTACAATGATCGAGTTAGCCCGCAATATACCTATGTTCCAAGCCACAGTCGACCGCTTCGTTCAGGGCGAGCCGCAAGCGCTGCTACTAGTCGAGTTCGCCGGCGATGACGCCGAGGAACAGCGTCGCAAGCTAACCAAACTGGATGAGCTGATGGCGGATATGGGGTTCCCTGGCGGCGTCGTTGAGGCGGTTGATCCGATCTTCCAAAAGGCTGTTTGGGAGGTCCGAAAATCTGGCCTTAACATCATGATGTCCATGAAGGAGGAGGCGAAGCCCATTTCTTTCATCGAGGATTGCGCCGTACGCCTTGAGGACCTGGCTGACTACACAGCGCGGCTGACCGACGTCTTTTCTAAGTACGGTACCACCGGCACCTGGTACGCCCACGCGTCGGTGGGTTGCCTGCACGTACGTCCGGTGATCAACCTTAAGTCCGAAATCGAAGTGAAGAAGATGCGCGCGATCGCTGAGGAAGCCTTCGAGATGGTTCGCGAATACAAGGGATCGCATTCCGGCGAGCACGGTGACGGCCTGGTGCGGTCGGAATTCCACAAACCCATGTTTGGATCCCGGATGACCGAGATATTCGGCGAGGTCAAAGATGCCTTCGACCCAGCCGGGATCATGAACCCGGGCAAGATCGTTGACCCACCAAAAATGGACGACCGAACCCTGCTCCGATTCAAGGAGGATTATGTCCGCGAGCCGATCAACACGGCGCTCGACTGGTCCGATTGGGGCGGCCTGCACGGGGCTGTTGAGATGTGTAATAACAACGGCGCGTGCCGCAAACGCGACGCTGGCGTCATGTGCCCGAGCTTTCGGGCCACGGGTGATGAGAAGGACCTGACCCGCGGCCGGGCGAACACCTTGCGCCTAGCTTTGTCGGGGCAGCTGGGGCCCAACGCGCTGACGTCCGATGACATGTATGACACCATGGCGCTATGTGTTGGCTGCAAGGGTTGCAAACGCGAATGCCCGACCGGCGTCGACATGGCGCGCATGAAGACAGAGTTCCTCTATCATTACCGCCAACGCCATGGGCTGCGCTTGTTCGATAAGCTGGTCGCTTTCTTGCCGCGCTACGCAGCGAGTGCCTCTGCCCTCGGATGGCTACTCAATCTCCGCAACCGGATCCCCGGCCTGCCGGCGCTTGGTCAGATGATCACAGGGCTCTCCGCTAGCCAGCCTTTGCCCGTCTGGGCCGCCAGGCCGTTCCGCGACGATGAGGTCGGTGCCGCAACGACGGGGCCCGAAGTGGTTCTTTGGGCCGATACTTTCAATCGATGGTTCGAGCCGGAAAACGTCCGCGCGGCGCGCCGCGTCCTAGAAACCGGTGGCTTCACGGTGCACATGGCCATACCGGCGGATGGAGGTCGGCCGTTATGTTGCGGCCGGACCTTCCTCGCCGCTGGCCTTGTAGATGAAGCGAAGATGGAGGCTCGCCGGGTTCTCGACAGCCTTGGGCCTTATGTGGAACGGGGGGTCCCCATCGTCGGGCTGGAGCCGTCCTGCCTACTAGGCTTGCGTGACGAGTTCACAGTCTTGCAAAAGGGTGAGGCGGCTGAGGCCTTGGCCACTGACGCCTTTCTATTCGAGGAATTTCTGGTCCGCGAGGCGGACGCCGGGCGCTTGGCTCTACCCTTGAAGCCGTTGAAGCAGAAACGGGTCCACGTCCACGGCCACTGCCATCAGAAGGCTTTTGCGGCTATGGGATCAGTTGAGAGAGCACTTGGGCTGATCCCCGATCTCGAAGTCCAGGTCATAGACAGCAGTTGCTGCGGTATGGCCGGTTCTTTCGGCTATCAGCCGGAGAACCAGGATATCTCGCGCTCTATGGCCGAAGCCCAACTGCTGCCGGCCGTGCGCGCCGCCGGTGCGGACGAGTTGATTGTTGCCGACGGTACGAGTTGCCGCCATCAGATCGCAGTCGGAGCGGCCCGGGACGCGGTCCATGTTGCCCGTGTGTTGGCGGATGCTTTGGTTGAGAGGGGAGCCATCTGATGAGCGATTCCGCCCTTTCTGTGATTCAAGAAATCCGACGTCCAACCCTGCACGAAGAGGTGGTCGACCGGATCCGCGAAATGATTTCCGAAGGCGAACTGCCGGTCGGGACCCGGGTGCCCGAAAAGGAGCTTTGCGCCAAGTTTGGCATTTCCCGCACGCCGCTGCGTGAGGCGTTGAAGGTCTGCGCCAACGATGGGGTGATCACATTGTTGCCGAATCGTGGTGCATGGATTACCCAGCTTACGCCGGAAGACGTGGACGAGTTATTTCCCATCATGGGGTCGCTGGAAGCTTTGTCCGGTGAACTGGCATGCTGTAACGCCACCGACGCTGACGTAGCCGAAGTGAAGGCGCTGCATTACGAAATGGCCATGCACTATGCCCGTGGCGATCAACCCAGCTACAACCGCGTGAACCAGATGATTCATCAAAAGATCATGGAGATCGCTGCCAACCCTACCCTGCTGCAAGTATACCGTTCTTTGGCAGAACGTATCCGTCGGGTCCGGTATCTGGCGAACGCGTCCACCAACCGTTGGGACGCAGCTATGAAGGAGCACGAAGCGATTTTGGCCGCGTTGGAGGCGCGCGACGGAGCGCTTCTCGCTCATCTTCTGAAGTCGCATCTCCTGAACAAGCGGGAGGCAGTAAAAAAAGTGATCCGCGAGGACGATCGGTCATCATTATGATCCGATCCTGGCCTTTGACACATTATGACCGGCTTTTGCGAGATCCCTTTTAGTTTGGTCTGTCGCTAGTCAACCCCGTGTCTTCCGACATGCCCAACATTAAGTTCACATTCTGCACGGCCTGACCCGACGCGCCCTTGCCGAGGTTATCGATGAGGCCCATGACCACGGCTTGTTTCATGTCCGCAGATGCGAATACATGCAAGCGAAGCTCGTTGGTGCCGTTTAGATCCTCTGGATTGAGCTTGCTCATGCCCGCCGTATCAGTCAAAGGCGCCACAGAGACGAAGCGGGATCCGGCGTAGTGGTTGGTCAGGGTCGCATGTACGCGTTCCGGCGTCGACGTGTCGGGCATGGACCACAGCGGTAGCGGCACCTGAACGATCATACCTTGGTGATAGCGTCCGACGCTGGGCACGAATACGGGCGCGTGGGCAAGGCCGCTCCATTTGGTGATTTCGGGGAGGTGCTTGTGTTTTAAGTTCAGACCATAAGCGTAAAAGACGCTATCCGTACGATTGGGTGACACCTCATCCTCGAAGGCGGCGATTAGGTCCTTACCCCCGCCGGAATAGCCCGACACGGCGTTGATTGTGATCGGCCAATCCTCTGGCACCACGCCGTCATTAATGAGCGGATAAAGCATGGCCACGGACGTAATGGCGTAGCAGCCCGGATTGGAGACCCGCGTCGCGCTTGCAATGGCGTCGCGCTGGCCGGCCTTGTACTCCGGGAAGCCATAGGTCCAGCCGTCGGCGACCCGGTGAGCGGTGCTGGCGTCGACGATCTTGGTCTCCGGACTATCCACCAACGCCACCGACTCTCGCGCCGCGTCATCGGGTAGGCATAGGATCGCCACGTCGGCGGTGTTCAGCATTTCCTTTCGGCTGTCCGGGTCCTTGCGTTGATCTTCGGGCAGGCGCAAGAGCTCTATATCCGCTCGACCCTCAAGACGGGCGCGAATTTGTAGACCTGTAGTGCCCACGTCGCCGTCGATGAAAACCTTTGCCTTCACGGTCTCTGCCTTCGGCTAAGAAGTTTCAGCAGGTCCCGGTGATAGACTGACCCATGATATAGCTCAACGATTATCTTCCGCTATGAACCTTTTGCCACGCGTCTTTCTACCTAATACATTGAAACTACTGGGGAGCTATCCACAACTTGCTCAACATGCCCTCGGTAGGAAAGCAGGAGAGAGTCATGTAACCTTAATCAGCGCCAGATTTACCGGCCAGTAGACGCCCAGTTTTCCCAGGGACTGCCAGGCGGCGACTAGGCCGCCGGCGCCGCCGGACTGGGGTTTCGATCTTTCCCTGGCCGAGCTTCGCACCCCACTATGAGACCATTAGTACAGATTTCTCAGCGGGATGAAAGGAAGGCCGCCATGACACCATCGATTGTTGATCTGTCTGTCGCCGTCCATGACGGCCATTGCCGCTGGGCCATAGAGCGGGTGCTGGCCAGAAGCTATGAGGCCGGTGACACCTACCAGGCGACCCAGATGACAATGAGCTTCCATTCCTTCACCCACATGGATTCGCCCAAACACTTCGACCGTGACGGTTTTACAACCACGGAGATCACCCCCGAGATGACTATCGGCCCGGCCGCCGTCATCGACCTGCCTGGCGAGTCGAACCGGGCCATCACGGCCGCCGACATGGACGCATCCGGCGCCGACGTTTATCCTGACGACATTGCTATTCTGCGGACGAAGTGGGACCAACAGCGCTCCGTGGAGGAGCTTAATTTCTGGACCAACGCGCCGTATCTGGAGGCGGACGCCTGCCGGTGGCTTTATGACAAAGGCATCAAGGCCATCGCATATGACTTTCCCCAGGATTACTGCATCCGCGACTATGTAACCGGCGCGCGCATGCCCGAATGGAAAGAGAATACGTCTCACATCGAGCTGCTTCTAAAGGGCGTCATTATGTTCGAATATCTTTGCAACATGGGCGCCATCCAGAGCAAGCGCCCCCTGTTCGTGGGGCTGCCCATCAAGGTGGAGGACAGCGATGGTGCGCCGGCGCGGTGCGTCGTCTTTGACCAAGAGCAGCCCGCGCCCGTATAGCAGCCCCTCCGTGCTGCCTCGTAAACCTGTGTGCGCAGACAGCGACGGTCCGCATCCGTATCCTCGCAGGCGTGCCATAGGGTGTAGATCGAGATTGGGTCGAAGGCCAACGGACAGGCCGTGTATTCGGCGCGGCTGCCGCGAGCCGGCGGAGGACACGGACAAACTCACGGTGGCCGGAGCCAAGGGTCAAATCCAACCTTTCTATGACCTCCTGGACGCTAAGGGCAGCATTGGGGCAACGTCAGCCAACCCGTGAAGGGCAAGAGCTTCCCCGTTATGAGAATCGACATGCACACGATGGAGAACGGTAAGATCGTTCGAGCTTACCATATCTAGGATGGGGCTGGCGTGCTGAAACAGGTGGCAGCTAAAACGACCTAGCAATTGAGTCGGCCCCGCCGATGGAGCATGCGCGTTTCGCTAATGGACGCGCCGGGTTTCCTACGGATAAACTCATTCGACTGAATGTGGGTCAGAGTCTTTGGAAGGGGACGCCATGGCGCTCAACGGCCAGATGATGGATAGGCCGCTGACGATCGGTTCGCTAATTGATCACGCCGCGCGCTATCACGGTGGCACGGAAATTGTTTCCGTAGAGGCCGACGGTGACGTGCGGTGTTCCGATTGGGCAGGGGTCGCGGTCAATGCCTGTCGATTGGCCTCGGCCCTTCAAAGGCTTGGTATTGGCACCGGCGATCGGGTTGGAACGCTGGCCTGGAACCACCAACGCCACTTGGAAATATATTTTGGCGTCTCCAGCGCCGGCATGATCTGCCACACAATCAATCCTCGCCTGTTCGCCGATCAACTAGTCTATATTATTCGCCACGCCGCCGACCGGGCCGTCTTCCTGGACCGATGTTTCGTGCCGATGATCGCGCAGCTCCTGGGTGAGCTCTCCCATGTAGAACACTGGTTCTTGTTGGGGAGCATCGATGACGAATGCGCGGCGGTCATCCCCGGTCTGAAGAGTTACGACGAACTCATCGTCGGTGGCGATCCCAATTTTTCTTGGCCCGATCATGAGGAAACCCTGGCCTCTAGCCTTTGCTATACCTCGGGTACTACGGGGCTGCCCAAGGGGGTACTCTATACTCACCGCTCCACGGTGCTTCATTCCTTTGCTATCAGCCTTCCCGACAGTCTTGGTCTATCCGCCCGAGATAGCGTTCTGCCAGTGGTTCCCATGTTCCACGTCAATGCCTGGGGCGTACCCTATGCGGCGGCCATGACCGGGGCGCGACTGGTGATGCCGGGGCCCCACCTGGACGGCGAGAGCCTAGTCCGGCTGATCGACAGTGAGGCCGTGACCCTGGCCCTTGGCGTGCCGACGATCTGTTACGGCCTGTTGGCGGCGGCGGCGGAGATGGAATCGGCGTTAACCAGTCTTGAGCGAACCGTAGTTGGCGGTTCCGCCTGTCCGCCGTCTATGATGGATGCCTTCCGCGAGAATCACGGCGTCGAAGTGCTTCATGGCTGGGGGATGACTGAAATGAGCCCTGTTGGGACCATCAACCAATTGCTGACCAAGCACGAATCCCTGGCACCGGCCGATCAAAACAGTCTGCGCCACAGCCAGGGACGCCCCATCTACGGGGTGGAAATGAAGATTGTCGACGGCGATGGATGGACCCTGCCTACGGATGGTGCAGCCCAGGGAGATCTGATGGTCCGTGGGCCTTGGATCGCCCAGTCCTATTTTCTTTCGGATGGGGTCTCGGCCCTGGTGGACGAATGGTTTCCAACTGGCGATGTGGCTAGCATTGATGCGGACGGCTACCTGACGATCCATGACCGGTCTAAGGACATAATCAAATCCGGGGGTGAATGGATAAGTTCGGTGACCTTGGAAAACATCGCTATCGCGCATCCCGACCTGGCCGACGCCGCGGTTATTGGCGCGCGGCACGTCAAATGGGGTGAGCGGCCGGTGTTAATCGCCGTGGCCCGCGCCGAGACTGCGCCGGATCCAACGGAGGTCCTGGCGATCTTTGCGGGTAAGGTTGCCAAATGGCAGGTGCCGGACAAAGTCTTGTTCG
The DNA here is from genome assembly GCA_002378125.1 of Rhodospirillaceae bacterium UBA3470. Classification (GTDB taxonomy): domain Bacteria; phylum Pseudomonadota; class Alphaproteobacteria; order Rhodospirillales; family Casp-alpha2; genus UBA3470. The sequence goes on from DFRF01000136.1 coordinate 16,240, forward strand.
TGGAAGAGTTGCCGCGCACGGCCACGGGGAAGGTGCGAAAAACTAGCCTGCGCGAGACGTTCGCCGACGCGCTGGCGGACCAGGATGCAGAGGCGCGCGACTAGGCTCGTCCGAAGCCGGATTGGCCGGGCAGGCGCTGCATGGCCCATTAAGGAAATCGCCGATGGCCCGCCGCGGGGTGATATCAGCGCGATTCCTTAAGGTGGCCAGCATCCAGTCGATTCTCCGTCTTGGGATTGTCGTTAAGCTATGGATGATTTGTGAAATGATCAGACTAACTCCTCTATTCAAACATGATGTTGAGAACGTGTGACGGCCTAGGATCGTTTCCGCTGGGTGGATGGATCGGAGGGGGGGTAGCTGGCAGAATTTACCTGGTCGAAAGTGCCCGTTGAAAGACGACGGTGAAGTTGTTTGCCGGCATCGCGGTCTTGGTGTCAAAGATGAGGTCGTGGTCGGCGGCGATGGCCATCACCTCGTTCAGGTCCCGGATTCCCCAGGAAGGATCGCGAGACCTAAGGCTCTCATCGAACCGAGCATTGCTCTCCGCGTTGTGGCGACCGCCTTCCATGAAGGGGCCGTACAGGATGAGAGCGCCGCCGGGGTCCAGGACCTCGGCGCCACGCGCCAACAGGCCCAAACAGGCTTCCCAGGGGGCGATGTGGATCATATTGGCGCAGAACACTAGGTCTACGGGCCCAATCTCCGCCCAGCTGGCGGCCGTCGCATCCAGTTCGAGGGGCGCCGCCACATTCTCCATATTCACCGTCCACGCGGCTATGGATCGGCGATGAGAGGGGTCCAGGTCGCTCGGAATCCACGTCACGTGCGGGAAGCGAGGTGCCCAGTGGGCGACGTGTTGACCCGAACCCGACGCCACCTCCAAGGCCTGTTTGGCATTCGCTAGCCATGGCGTAAGGACAGCCAAGATGGCATCTCGGTTTCGTTCGGTGGCGGGAAAGTACAGGCGGTCGTCGTCGGCAGCGTTGCTCATCCATCTTACCTAGAGTGCCGTCGCCGACGTCGCAATGTTTATCCCCACTTTACGGAGGGTTGCCGCTCTTTGGTCCCTATGATACCGAGGGACAATGTTGGCTTATCTCAAGAGTTTGATCTTCGGTGCCGCGACGGGGGACATACTGCCGTCCGATGCCGATGACCGCGTGGCCGCGGCCACCGCCGTCCTGTTGATCGAGACCGCGGTCATGGACGGCGAGTTCGAAGCCGATGAGCGCGCAACTATCGGGCGGTTGTTGATGGAGCGATTCGGGATCAGCGAAAATGACGTCGATGCGCTCATGGTCGAAACCGAGCAGGCGGTCGCCGATTCGGTAGAATTGTTTTCCTTCACCCGCGTGCTGAGGAGCGATTACGATCATGCTGATCGAGTAAAGATGATTGAGATGATGTGGGAGGTCGCTTATGCCGATGGCGTCATACATGACTATGAAGCCAATCTCATCCGCCGTGCCACCGGCCTGTTGCATGTCAGCGACCGCGAGAGTGGCGAGGTGCGAAAGCGGGTTTTGGAACAACTGGACAAGGAGGCTGGGGCGGCGTAAACCGTTTTAGAACAGGGATTTGAAGAGCCAAAGGACAAGTAATTCAGCCCGCAAGCTGGGCCCAATCTAGCGGAGAGAGGAATGACTTACGTCGTCATCGAAAACTGTATCAAGTGCAAGTACCAGGACTGTGTCGAAGTTTGTCCCGTGGACTGCTTCTACGAGGGCGAAAACATGCTGGTCATCCACCCGGATGAGTGCATCGACTGCGGCGTTTGTGAGCCGGAATGCCCAGCGGAAGCCATTGTCCCAGATACGGAGCCGGATTTGGAGAATTGGCTGGAGATCAACGCCAAGTTCGCCGCTGAATGGCCGAACCTTACTCGTAAAAATGACACGCCGGACGATGCGGACGACTGGAAGGATAAATCGGGCAAGCTTGAGCAGCTGAGCCCGAATCCGGGTGCCGGGGATTGATTCCGCTGCCGGCGGTCATTGGGGCCGCCGTAGACCTAGCGACTTGTACGGCGGGTTTTTTCACCCTGTTTGTTGTGATACGGTTGAATCGTTCTCGGTTGTGAGTTAAGGGTGCGCCTCTCAACCTGCAGTCGGGTTCCCGTTATCTATTGTGCGACGGCATTGAAGTTGCGCGCCGGTAGCAGCAAGAGGTAAATACCCTTGATAAAAAAAGGGTGTCGCGGAGGATTGTGACCACCGCGCGGTAAGGTTGAACACGTACCGCAAAGACTCGTGACCAGGCGGCCGCCAAGTTGGGCCGCCTTTGCGCGGGAACTAACCGGAGAATAAAGACAATATGCCTAAAGCACCGACCTATAAGACCGGCGACTTTGTCGTTTATCCGACCCACGGGGTCGGCAAGGTGATTGACGTCCTGGTACAGGAAATCGCTAGTCACAAACTGGAACTTATCGTCATTACTTTTGAGCGCGACCGCATGACGCTACGCGTTCCCGTCGAGAAGGCCGCCACCTCGGGCCTGCGCAAGTTGGCATCCAAAAAGCTTATGGAAGAGGCGATGACCACGCTCAGAGGCAGGGCCCGGGTGAAGCGCACTATGTGGAGCCGCCGCGCCCAGGAATATGAGGCGAAGATCAATTCCGGTGACCCCGTTTCCATCGCCGAGGTGGTTCGCGACCTGCACCGTAATGTTGGCCAACCCGATCAGTCCTTCTCCGAACGCCAGATTTATGAGGCTGCCCGCGACCGCCTGGCCGCCGAGGTGGCGGCCGTTGACAAAATAGATGTGGAAACTGCCACCGAGAAGTTGGAGAAGGTGCTGACGGCCGACTGAGCCGCTGGCATCCTTATCCATGAATATTGAAACGGACACTGTCGCAACTTACCGCCGCGACGGAGTAGTTGTCTTGCGCCAGGCTTTCTCGGCGGCCTGGATAGAACGACTCCGTGAAGGCCTGGAAGAGAACACACGCGAACCCGGTCCGTACCGACGCGAATACGGCAAGGTCGGCGCGAAAGACACGTTCTTCGGCGACTATTGCAACTGGCGGCGGATCGACGGCTATCGGGATTTCGTCCTGGGTTCGCCGGCCGCCAGCATTGCTAGGACCCTAATGGGCTCGGCAAAGGTGAACTTCTTCCACGAACACGTATTGGTAAAATCGCCCGGCACGGAAGAGCCCACGCCCTGGCACCACGACCATCCCTACTACTGCATCGACGGCATGGATACGTGCTCGCTTTGGGTGCCTCTGGACCCGGTACCGAAGGCAACGGCCGTGGAATTCATCGCTGGCTCACATCGGTGTGGACGCTTGTTCCAGCCGAGGATGTTCATTGGTGACGACTATCCGGTGAGCGCGGACGGGTTCGAGATCATGCCCGACATCGACGCCGAACGGGACCAGCATCGGATTATCTCGTTCGACTTGCAGCCTGGCGACTGTGCCGCGTTCCATTTCCGTACTGTGCACGGTGCGCCAGGCAACCGCTCTTTGGACCTGTGGCGCCGCGCCATCGCCTTTCGCTGGACTGGCGACGATGTCACCTTCCAACGCCGCGCTGGTGTCATGTCGCCGCCGTTCCATGAGTTCAAGGACTGCAAGCTGGAACGGGGCGACCCCTTGGACAGCGATTTGTTTCCAGTAATCGACGCAACCTAGACGTAATACTCCAAGAACCATTTCGGTTCGTCCTGGGAGATCGGAAACGCGCCTTTTTGGATCGTCGATAATGTTCTCGGGCTTTGCCGTGGCGACCCGGATTTGGATCATGACCTATGAAGGCATTGATGAGGGTACTTATCGGTTGGTCGGGTCCCTAGCGGTCGGCCTTGCTGGCGCCGTGGCATGCGGGAGATTCCATGCGTCGGCCGCCTTTCGCCGCCCATTCGGGTGCGGTCAGCGTTTCCATGGAGAGCGCGTGCACTGGGCCCGCGAGTTCATCTGCAAGAAGCGCGTTCATATGCTGGTGGCGCTGAACCCGGCCCAGGTCGTCAAAGACGGGAGACACTACGACCACTTTGAAATGCGATTCGGAGCCGGGTGGCACGTTGTGCATGTGGCTTTCGTTAATTACATCGAGGTATTCGGGCGACAGGGATGCACGAATTTTGCGTTCGATTTCGGCTTGCACGGTCAAGGGCTTTGCTCCCACTTTCCAATTTGAACTGACGACTATAAATCAAATAATCCTGCTTGTGGCGATTATCAATCACCCCACCCCATTCATAAGGTAACGTGTTCTGCTGCGTCATATGCAGTTTTTTAGGCCGAGACGGTTGGACGACCGCCTCCCGCTCACTGACCACGTCGCGCAGGACCGTTATGTCATGGTTGACTGTCTCTAGGGTGCGCCAGATTATAGCAGTCCTGGCGCTCTATCTAAAATCCTGATGGAAAAGTTCAAAAACCGCGTCCCGGGGCTGGACTCTCGTGCTCAGATTGGCGAAAAGCTATAGCGCGCGGTCGCTGCTGGGGGTTGGCCGTCACCCGAGCGAAAAACGAGGAGGCTCTTGCAATGACGGTTGCCCATGCGGACATGGCCAATGCCATCCGTTTCCTTTCCGCCGATGCTGTTCAACAAGCTAATTCCGGTCATCCGGGCATGCCCATGGGTATGGCCGATGTAGCTACGGTGCTTTTTACCAAGTACTTGAAGTTCGATGCTTCCGACCCGAACTGGCCTGATAGGGACCGCTTTGTCCTATCTGCTGGACATGGCTCGATGTTGATTTACTCCCTACTATATTTGACCGGATATGAAGCCATGACTGTTGATCAGCTGCGGAATTTTCGGCAGCTAGGCTCTATCACAGCGGGGCATCCTGAATATGGCCACGCGCCAGGGGTGGAGACGACCACCGGCCCGCTCGGTCAGGGGCTAACCACCGCTGTCGGAATGGCACTCGCCGAGCGCATGATGAACGCGCGCTTTGGTGACGACGCGGTCGATCACCACACCTACGTGATCGCCGGCGACGGTTGCCTCATGGAAGGGATTAGCCACGAGGCCGTTTCTTTGGCCGGGGCGCTTAAACTTGCCAAGCTGATCGTTTTGTTTGACGATAACGACATCTGCATCGACGGACCAACCAATATGGCGGTGATCGACGACCAGCCGGCGCGTTTTGCCGCATCTGGCTGGCATGTGCAGTCCATCGATGGCCACGACAAGGATGCCGTTGCTACCGCCATTGAGGCCGCGCAGGCCGATGATCGGCCTTCTATGATCGCTTGCAAGACTGTGATTGGGAGAGGCGCACCCAATAAGGAAGGCTCTGCGTCAACTCACGGTGCGCCTCTGGGGGACGAAGAGATCACACTTGCCCGCAAAGCCATGGGCTGGCCGCATTTGCCATTTGAAGTACCCCAAGACGTGCTATCCGCCTGGCGTCAAGCTGGTGCGCGTGGTGGTGATGCCCGCGCGATCTGGTCCAAACGGACTGCAAGTATGGGTCAAGATTTCCAGCGTGCTCTTGCTGGCGGATTGAAGGATGGATGGCTTGATGCGCTGAATGACCATAAGGCGGAGTGCTCCAAGGAAGAACCCGAGTGGGCGACCCGTAAAGCATCCGGCGAGGCGCTGGCTATTCTGACCGAGGCGATCCCGGAAATGATTGGCGGGTCGGCTGACCTGACTGGGTCTGTGAACACAAAAACTCCGAGTACTGAACCCATAACTTCGAACGATTTCTCTGGCCGCTATATCCACTACGGGGTGCGTGAGCACGCCATGGGCGCGGTTATGAACGGCATAGCGCTGCACGGTGGTTTTATTCCCTATGGCGGCACCTTCTTAGTCTTTGCGGACTATATGAAGGGCGCCATGCGTCTGTCCGCCTTGATGGAACAGCGGGTCGTCTACGTACTGACTCACGATTCCATTGGCCTGGGCGAAGACGGGCCGACCCATCAGGCGGTGGAGACGCTGGCTATGCTGCGCGCATTGCCAAACTTCAAGGTATACCGGCCCTGTGATCCGGTGGAAACGGCGGAATGCTGGGCGCTGGCGCTCCATGATACGTTCGGGCCGTCCGGCATGGTGCTGACCCGACAGGGCGTGCCGTTGCAACGGTCAGCGCACACGGACGATAATCTGTGTGGGAGAGGAGCCTATGTTCTGGCCGAGGCCGAGGGCGGGCGGAAAGTGACCCTGTTCGCTACGGGCTCGGAGGTTTCCATCGCCATGGCAGCACGCGATACCCTGCAGGCCGACGGTGTCGCCACGGCGGTGGTCTCTGTGCCATGCTGGGAGCTGTTCGACGAACAAGACGCGGCCTATCAGGAGGAGGTGTTGGGCAAGGGAACTATCCGGGTTGCGGTAGAAGCGGGCGTCCGCATGGGATGGGATAAGTATATCCGCAACCACGGTGGCTTCGTCGGCATGTCAGGCTTCGGCGCCTCGGCTCCAGCCGAACAATTATTCGAACACTTTGGGATCTCCCCTGAAAAGGTGGTGGAAGAGGTCAAGGCCCGGCTGTAGAATCATACGGACGATTTTCACCCCCGGTGGCCATTATTGGGTTCTCGGGGCAGTTACGAAGGAGAATTTCAAATGGCGTTGGTGTCCTTGCGACAACTTCTCGATCACGGGGCAGAAAACGACTACGGCATGCCCGCCTTCAATATTAACAACATGGAACAAATGCTGGCGATCATGTCTGCTGCCGACAAGACGGACAGCCCAGTCATCATGCAGGCGTCCCGAGGTGCCAGGAAGTATGCCAATGACACGGTGCTGCGTCATCTTATCGAGGCGGCCGTGGAGATGTATCCCCAAATTCCCGTCTGTATGCACCAGGACCATGGCAACAATGCGGCCACTTGCATGTCGGCCATCGCCAACGGCTTTTCGTCGGTGATGATGGACGGTTCCCTGGAGGAAGACGCGAAAACTCCGGCATCCTATGATTACAACGTCGACGTCACAGCGAAGGTGACCGAGATGGCCCACTTAGTGGGGGTCTCCGTCGAAGGGGAATTGGGCTGTCTCGGTTCGCTGGAGACTGGCATGGGCGATAAGGAAGACGGCCACGGTTTCGAAGGCGCGCTCGACAAGGACATGTTGGTCACCGACCCGGATGAGGCCGCGGACTTCGTCAAGAATACTAAGTGTGACGCGTTGGCCGTTGCTATCGGTACGTCCCACGGCGCTTACAAGTTCACCCGCAAGCCTACCGGCGACATCCTGGCAATGGACGTGGTAAAGGCAATTCACGCGAAGCTACCGGACACGCACTTGGTGATGCATGGATCGAGCTCGGTGCCGCAGGACCTCCAGGACATCATAAACGAATTCGGTGGCGAGATGCCGCAGACCTATGGTGTCCCGGTTGATGAAATTGAAACCGGTATCAAAAACGGCGTTCGTAAGGTGAACATCGACACAGACAACCGCATGGCTATCACCGGAGCGATTCGCAAGGTCCTGACCGAGAAGAAGGCGGAGTTCGATCCCCGCGCGTACTTAAAGCCCGCCATTGTTGCCATGGAAGAGGTCTGCGTCGACCGATTTGAACGCTTCAACTGCGCCGGACAGGCCTCAAAGATCAAGGCAATTCCGCTGGCCGATATGGCCGGGCGTTACGCCGACGGATCTCTGGATCCGACGGTTAACTAGGGTCGGAGGGGCGCGAGATGAGCCGCGAGATCAAGATCGCGCCGTCCATCCTCTCGGCAGATTTTGCCAAGTTGGGGGCGGAAGTCGAGGCCATCGATGCTGCCGGATGCGACTACGTCCATATCGATGTCATGGACGGTCATTTTGTGCCTAACCTGACCTTTGGCCCCCCTATCATCCAATGCATCCGCCCGTGCACCACAAAGATATTTGACGTGCACCTGATGATCAATCCTGCGCAGCCCTACCTGAAGGATTACGCCGACGCGGGCGCGGATATCATCACTGTACACGCGGAAGCCGACCCGCACCTAGACCGGAGCCTGCAATTGATTCAGTCTTTAGGCAAAAAGGCCGGGGTTTCCTTGAACCCAGGCACGTCGGAAAGCGCCATTGAATACGTGCTCGACAAACTGGACCTGATCCTGGTCATGTCCGTCAACCCGGGCTTCGGCGGGCAGAGTTTTATTCCTGCCCAGTTAGAGAAAATTCGACGTCTCCGCCAAATGATTGGCGACCGCCCGATCGACCTGGAAGTTGACGGCGGCGTCAACGTCGATACCCTCAAGGACGTCGTTGACGCGGGGGCCAATGTGCTGGTCGCCGGCAGCGCCGTGTTCAAAGGGGATGATTACGGGGCCACCATCGGTGCGCTTCGCGACGCCGCTGAGTGATGCGGAGATTTTACTTTATTTTTCTGCAATTTGGATGCACAAACCGGCTAAGACGACAAGTAGGGAAAGCTCAAAAACGGAATTTTGACGTCGTGTCCAGGCTACTCCTCTGGAACGCTTTGCCCCGCCCTACGTGCCGCCGACTGTTGCCGCGGTATCGAGATCCATAATGAATATGAACGGCATTACCCCGAAGGCTCTTACTCAGCATATAGGTGCGGTGGGGGTCAGGACGGGTGTTCGCCGTTTCGTCAATATCGGTAAGCAGCTCAACTTTTATTACTTCTGGGAGAAACGCTGGTTTTTCATCGCTATGGCCGTTGGCACCGTGCTGTTGAACCTGGATACGCCGGACGGCCTTAGCCGCGAAGGCCTCATCGTTTTGAGTATGTCGGTGGTCGCTACCATTCTATTCGTTACTGAACCGGTACCGCTGCCGACTGTGGCACTCTTGATTATAGTTGGGCAGGTCTTGCTGCTGGGCCTGGAATCGACGGACGTGGCGAAAAGCCTGATGACCGATTCTGTCTTGTTCATCATGGGCTCGCTTATGCTGGCCGTGGCCGTAGTGAAACAGAAACTGGACAAGCGTATCGCCTGGCTGATCGTGCGCTTCACGGGGACTAAAACGTCGCGTATCTGTTTTGGGATTTCCGCTGTGTCCGGCATCCTGGCCTCCTTTGTGGGCGAGCACACGGTGGCGGCGATGATGCTGCCCGTGGGGATCACCTTGATCACGCTGACCTCCGATGATCCGGCGAAGGTTCGCAACCTCGCTGCCGTCCTGTTGTTCTCTATTTCCTACGGCTGTTCAGTCGCGGGCATTGGCACGCCGTCCGGCGGTGCCCGGAACGCCATTATGATTGGGTACTGGAAGGAGTTCTTCTACGACCCTACAAATCCCGAGACCTACCGTTATCTGATCGACTACGTCACCTGGATGGCCTACGCGTATCCGATGTTCCTACTGCAGTTGCCGCTGGTGACGTTCATCTTGCTGGTCACCTTCCGGCCGGAATACCGCGATCTGTCACGCGCCGTAGTGAAGCTCCGGGCCGAAGTGGAGTTACAGGGCCCCCTGAAGCCCGGCGATTGGATCGCAATCCTGATTTTTGCTCTGATCCTGGCCGGATGGATCACCATCTCCACCGATATTGGTATGGGGACCGTGGCCGTGATGGGCGCTATCGGATTCCTAGTGGCCGGTCTGGTCCGGTGGGAGGATGTGAACTCGGGCGTCAACTGGGGGGTTGTTTTGCTTTACGGAGCGGCTATCTCCTTGGGTGTACAGATGAAGAACACGGGTGCCGCCGTCTGGGTCGCGCAAAACTTCCTGGAGCTCCTGGAGCCCCTGGGGATGGAAGAGGGCATCGGGCTGTGGGGTGCGGTTTCCGTTCTGACCACCGCTGTCACGAATACCATGTCGAACGGTGCGGCGGTGGCGGTGTTGGGCCCCATCGTGCTGAAGCTCGCCACCGTAGCCGGAGAAAGCCCGATAATCCTCGGTTTCATCACCGCTGTTTCCTCGGCGTTTGCCTATCTCACTGTGGTCGGGACGCCGGCGTGTACCATTGTTTATGCGTCTGGTTACCTGAAAACCACCGATTTTCTCAGGGCTGGCTGGAAGATGTGCATCATGTCAATCATTGTAATGCTGGCTGCGGCCTATCTATACTGGCCCATCATTGGCGCCTAGCGTAGGCCACACGGATTAGGAGTTAGGTCGTTGGTTTGGAGCGATGAGGTCCGCCGCGATCTTGAAGCGCAACACGAGGAACGCTTGAAGCGTTTCCGTATCCTTGTCTGCATCGACGGCGAGGACGAAGGCTACCGCGGCCTCCAGTACGCGGCCCGCATGGGCGGTGCACGAGAAGATTGCGACATCGTCCTCCTATACGTGCGGCCCGTCGACCAAGGGACCGGCGGTCTACAGGTCCGCGTGGCCCGTGAGAATATGCTCCGATGGGGGTTAGAACTGCCCGGCATCCGGCGGCTGAAAAAGGGGCTCTCCACGCTGGTCGGGGACGAGGAGATGGAGACCGATTGGACGACCGTTACCAGTCATACGGACATCGCGGGCGACCCCCTCGGCGACAACAAGATCGAGTACCGCCATCCAAGTGGTCGGTCCATCGTTTTGAAGTTGAAGGTCGCGCCGGACGTCGCCAGCGGTATTCTAGATCAATATGAACTCGGCCCCTACAATTTGATCATCATGGGTAGCGGCTCGTCCGGGCGTAGCCGACTACGCGCAGTGGTCGCGCCCAACACGACCGAGAAGGTAACTCTGCACGCGCCGTGCAGCGTCTTCGTGGCGCGCGATCTAGTCGCTGGGAAGGGTCATCTGGTTTGTGTCGATGGCACGCCCCAATCCATTGAGGCGGCCAAGGAAGAAGCGATTATCGCCGCCCGGTTTCCGAATCCGAAGGTCTCTGCCATTTGCGTGGCACCGGACAAGGCGTCGGTGGCCAAAGCCCAGGCTATTGTCGACGCCATCGAGAAGACCCTGCTGGATGAGGTGAATTTTCAGCTTAAGGCTACCTATGTCGGCGTTGGCGATCCGGTAGATGAAATAATCAAGGCCGGCAAGGACTATTCGGCCATCGTACTCGGGGGATCCACGAGAAGTACCCTGCAACGTATGATCACCAGCTCCATTCCTCTGGATTTGGTGCGCAAGGCGCCGAATTCGGTGATGATCATTCGCTGACATCGGCCCTCCGGGTGTGGTCGTGGTTGTCGCGCGCGCCTTAATAGATTATTTCGGAATCTTCGTCGCCGCCGGAAATGACGATCTCGCCGGCGTCGCCGAGGGCCTTGGCGGTGGCGACGATGCTGGCCTTAGCCTCGTCCACGTCTTTCAACCGAACGCCACCCATAGCCTCCATGTCTTCCTGCATCATCTTGCCAGCGCGCTCCGACATGTTGGTGAAGAATAGCTCTCGAATCTCTTGCGACGCCCCCTTCAGGGCTAGTCCCAGGACGTCCCCCTCCACCTGGCGGAGCAGCACCTGGACGGCTGTCGGATCGAGCCGCTCCAGATCATCGAAGGTAAACATCAAAGCCTTGATCCGTTCAGCGGATTCACTGCTTTTTTCCTCAAGCGACGTCATGAACCGGTCCGTTGCGGCCTGGTCTAGGTTGTTGAAGATATTCGCCATCAGTTCGTGACTGTCGGACCTCGTCGAGCGCGCTAGGTTGGTCATGAATTCGGTACGGAGCGTTTCTTCCACATTTGCTAGGACGTCTTTCTGTACCGCCTCCATGCGTAGCATGCGCATCATCACTTCCGTGGAGAAGTTCTCCGGCAGTACGGCGAGGACGCGCGAGGCATGGTCGGGCTTCAGTTTGGAGAGTACGACGGCGACGGTCTGGGGATATTCGTTCTTCAGGTAGTTGGCCAGCACCGCCTCGTTGACGTGGCCAAGCTTGTCCCACATGGTCCGACCGGCTGGGCCGCGCATGTCTTCCATGATCAACGCGACCTGGTCTGGGTCCAGCGCCGACAAGAGTAGGCGTTCTGTTGAGGACACGGTCCCGATCAGGCCGCCGGCGGACGACAGCTGATCGGCGAATTCCACGAAAAGGCGTTCGACGACGCTGGCATTGATCTCTCCCAACGTTGCCATGGCCGAGGAGAGATCGCGTATCTCTTGTTCGTCCATCCTATTGAATAGCCGTGAAGAATGCTCGTGGCCGATCGCCAGCATGAAGATCGCAGCCTTCTGCATACCCGTTAGATTGCGATAGTCGTCGGTTCCACCGGACATGGCCGTTTTCCGAAAGGTGAGCGAATTAACCGGAATTTTACAAAACGTATTTTAATATTTCCATCCTAATTTCCGCCTATACGCTGGAACTTGGGATGGGTGTGGAAACTCTAGAGATAGGAGATCGCTATGGTGAGGCGTCTCGTAGTGATCTTGTGGTTGCCGGTAGTGGTCCTGCTGTCAACGTCCCTGGACGCCAGCGAAAGGGCTTGGCTTTCAACAAAAAAACAGGCAACAGATGCGTCGACAGACGCGAAAGCGGCAGCGACCCTGACGGGCTCAACGACCAAGCCCCGTCACTACACGAACGCCAAATTGGGCTTTACGATGGCCGTGCCGCTGGGTGCCGAAGTAGCGGAGCGCGAGGGCACAAATCAAATTTCCGTTCGCTCGCGAAAAGGCTATGTGATCAACGTTCAGGTCGGCCCAAAACGCCCCGACGTCCCCCTAGCGCGTATGTCGACGCTCCTGGAACCGAAGTACCTGGGTGAAGGCAAGCCCTGGTCTACGCGCGGGGAGGATCGGCCCATGGAAGTCGCTGGCCTGCCGGCCCATGACGTGGTCTACCGGGGCACCGGATCGAAAGCGCGTGTTGTGGTAGCCCGAGGGCACGTCAACGACTATGTCTTCATCTTCATCGCGTCGGAACGCGCCTTTCCACCGTTGGAAGCGGAATTCCGCTGGGCGTTGACAAATTTTCAACCGCACGCCCAGGATCGCCTACAGAGAACTGTGCAGGTGAAACCAGTGACCCTCGCACCGTCCGCTGGTCCGCAGGCCTTGACTGGCGCCCAGCGCTTCGCCGAGCCGGGCTATGGCTATACCATCGAATATCCCGTCGCCTGGAAGATGAGCAAACCCGCCAGCATGGCGACTATGTTCAGCGGCCGTGAGGGGACGCCGGATTATGCGGCCATCGTCGGAATCCAGAACATTGCGCCGCTTGGTGCGAAAAGCCCGAGCGACGCAGCGAAGCGGGCCTTAAACCAGTTAAAGGCGTCTTTGGGTAACGCTGTTCGCAATTTCACAGTTCTAGAGGACCGCGATTGGACCTACGCGCGACGAGGCACTACCCTGGTGGGCCGTCAACTCCTGGTGAGCTATAAGCACGCGGGCGTAATTTTCCAAAAACGTATGATTGTGGTGCCGCGGTTCGAAGGGACCGTGGCGCACGTTTGGTCCTACACGGCGCCGCGGACCCAATACGTCAGCCTGCGCCCGCACGCAGAACGTATTCTGCGCTCGTGGACTATCTTGTCGGAAGCCCGGAAATAGCGGGGAACGGAATGTCATTCAACAGGCTCTCGGTTTCTTGGTACGACCTGTGTCCGCGACGAGACTGCCCCCGCATCTCGCCGTGGTAACTTAATTCAAATCTACGGGTATGATGTAGCCGCCCGGGGGCTAGAAGTGGGATTCCACGAGTCCCCAGGCTGTGGCGGCGCGGGCCTTCGCCATCTCGCCGAACATGAGAGCCTGGTCCGATGAGGCGTTGCCGTCCAGGCCGCGCTTGTAGACGCCTTGGATAATGGCGGCGCTGCGGAACAGCGAAAAGATCACGTAGTAGGGTGCGTCGTCGATCTTCGATCGGCCCGAATATTCGCAATACTTGGCGACGAATTCCTCTTCCGTGGGAATACCCAAGGCCCCGTGGTCCAGAAGGCTGAAGTCGCCGACGGAGGAGATCTTGCCGTGGTAGGCGGCGCAGCAATACCCTAGGTCAGCCAGGGGGTGGCCCAGGGTGGAAAGTTCCCAGTCGAGGACCGCGGCGACCCGCGGTTCTGTGGCATAGGTGATGGTGTTTCCAGGCCGATAGTCGCCGTGGACGATGGAGATTGATGTATCTGCCGGCAGGTTCTTCGGCAGCCAGTCGATGATCCGGTCCATTGCCGGGATGTCCTCGGTCTTAGACGCTTCGTATTGTTTCGACCAGCGGGTCACCTGGCGTTTCAGATAGCCGTTTGGCCGGCCGAAGTCGCTCAAGCCGATGCTGTCGAAATCGACCGCATGGAGCGCCGCCAGGATGCAGATATAGTCGTCGAAATATTGGCTGCGTTCCGAGTTGCTCAGGCCGGGTAGGCCTGGGTCGTGGAAGACCCGGCCCTCGACCATTTGCATGATGAAGAACTCTGTGCCGATGACGTCGGGATCCTGACAAAGATGCAGGGCTTGCGGCACGGGCACGTCCGTGTCCTTAAGGGCGTTGATGACCTTGAATTCCCGATCCACCGCGTGGGCTGACGGCAAAAGCTTTCCTGGTGGTTTCTTACGCAAAACGTAGCACCGTCCGCCGGCACTTAACTGGTAGGTGGGATTGCTTTGGCCGACCGGGAACTGACGTACGGTCATATCCGATCCAAAATCCGTAATATGATCTTTTAGATATGTCGCAAGCGCCGCTTCATCGATGCGGTGCACTTCGGTGACCTTGGTGGTTTCAACCTGGCCCGGTTCGGACATGCGGGCCTCGGCTTAACCGTCGCCGACGGCGGTGACGCCGCCATCGATAACGACGGTCTGGCCCGTGGTCCAGGCACCCGCTTCGGACGCCATATAGACGGCGATGCCGGCGATGTTACGCGGCTCACCAAGGCGACGAAGCGGTGTTTTCTCTTTGCGGTAATCGTGGCGGTCCGGGTTCTCCCAAATGGCCCGGGCGAAGTCCGTTTTGACTAATCCCGGCGCGATGCAGTTGACCCGGATGTTATGCGGGCCCAGCTCCATGGAAAGGTTGCGCACCATTTGCATGTCGGCGGCCTTAGAAATGCAGTACGCACCAAGAGTTTCCGAACCCCGGAGACCACCGATGGACGAGACGATGATGATCGCTCCGTCGTTGCGTTCCATCATCTCCGGTGCCACCATCTGTATCAGCCAGTGGTTGGACTTGATGTTGACGTCCATAACTTTCTCGAAAGCGCTGTCCGGAATCTCGAGGGCCGAGCCAAAATGTGGATTGACCGCGGCGTTGCATACGAGAATGTCGATCTGGCCGTAGGCCTTACGGGTCTCGGCAACCAGCAACTCCAGTTGGTCCTTGTGTGAGATGTTGCACGGGATCGCCGTAGCCTCTCCGCCGTTGTCGCGGATTTCCTGGGTCACCGCGTCGCAGGCGTTCGCCTTGCGGGACGTGATCACTACTTTCGCACCGTGGGCAGCCAGTTCCTTGGCGATTGCTTTGCCGATTCCTTTTGTCGAGCCGGTGACTACGGCAACTTTACCGGTGAGGTCGAACAAACTCATATGCGGGCTATTTACCTCCTTGATCTGCGGACGGCAGGCGTAGGCCCGCCCGACTGTAATTCGTTCTAGACCGGCCCGTCCGGATAACAAGCGTACGGCGTTTCAATTAGCCGCAAACTCGATGTCGATGAAGGGCCTGAGCGCGGTGCGCGTGACGTTCGAAAGGCTACCGCCATGATTTAATAGCCCTGGCTCATGAGATAAACTTAGAGAACCCTGATCGGTCAGATTTCTGCGACGATCTCAAGCCAGGAACGTAAGGTTGAGCCGATCTGTGCGCCTTGTGCCTCCGCGGTTCGGTTCACGTGGGAGAGCACGCCGGTTTCTAGCGTGGACGCCGCGTCCCCAATCCGCGCGGTCTGGGAACCGACGGTGACCGCGGCAATGCCGCGTCCATCCAGGGCTGGTAGGCGGGTAATACCAACGCCATCAACGCCGACCCCGGCATCATTGAATACGGCAATGCGTGCGGCCGCCTTCAGGGCGCGAGCCGGATCGCCGCCGATCAGTCCGCCGTGGGAGCCAGTGATGACGATCTCGCCGGCGTCGTCCGCAGTCACCAGGGAGGCGGAGTCAAGCAAATGGAATACACGCCTGGAGGCGGGAAGCGAAATATTGCTGCGTGCTTCGTGAATTGGTGGTAGCTTGCCTGTCGGTACTGGTGCATCGGTAAGGCGATCCAAGGCTTCGGTGACGTTCATGCCCTCGGCGATCCCGAGGGTTTTGGCTACGGCGTTGACGACGCTTATACGGCCGCGCTCGATGGCGTCGGTGGCCGACCCGATTCGGCAGGTATGGCAGTCCATCGCCGCGGCGGCCATACCCACGTTGGCCAGTTTTAGCATGCCTGCCACGCCTGCATCTTCTAATCCGATGCCGGCATCGTTGAACAGCACGGCCCGGATGTCCCACTGGGAGGCGACGGCGGCTGGGTAGGCCCCCCCGTGCGAGCCAGAAACGACAAGCCGCCCCGCACTCTCGGCATTGGCATCGGTGATTGAGTCTAGCAACATGAGTTTGTTAGTCATGGGAGGAAATGTAGTGACCTTGACAGGGTGTGGCGAATGAAATGTTGTGGCCGTCCGTCGAAAGATCACGGAGTTGCAGAAGGGAGCGTAAATGAACCAGGCCAATTTCGATCGTGAGCGCGGCGTCAAACTTCTGACCACCATGGAGCGCATTCGTGCATTTGAAGAGAATGCGGTGCTGGCCGCCGAGCGAGATAAGCTGGTACTGGGCGCCATTCATCCCTCCTTCGGCCAAGAGGCGGCGGCGGCCGGCGTGCTGTGGCCGCTTAGGACCGACGATTATCTGATTTCTACGCACCGGGGCCATGGTCACACACTGGCCAAGGGTGCCGATCCTATAGCCATGATGCGAGAGCTTCTAGGCCGCGAAGGCGGCTGCTGCGGCGGCAAGGGGGGGTCGATGCATATTGCTGATTTCAACGTCAACATGCTGGGCGCCAATGGGGTTGTAGGTGCCAACATCACGATCGGCGCGGGCGCGGCCCATGGCGTGAAGCTCCAGGGCGGCGACCAGGTGGTCGTCGATATTTTCGGTGACGGCGCGGCCAACCGGGGGCCCTTTCTGGAAGGGCTTAACTGGGCTGTGGTTTTTCAGTTGCCGATCATCTTTGTTTGCGAAGACAACCAGTATGCGGCGACCACCAAGACCACGTCCGTCACCGGCGGCGACGGTCCCGCCGCGCGGGCGGCGTCCCTTGGCCTGACGACCCAAACCTTGGACGGCAATGACGTAGAGGCCATTACGGACGCGGTCACGGAGACCATAACGCGGATCAGGAATGGCGGTAAGCCCGAATTCCTACATGTCGTCACCTACCGCCAGAAGGGCCATACGTCCTTCGACCAGGCGGCTTACCGGCCAGATGGTGAGGCGGACAAGCAGATGGCGGACAATGATCCCATCCAACGCCAGAAGAACGTCTTGGCGGCCGTCGGTGTGGCGGCGGATGAAATGCAAGCGATCCACGACGCCGCGCAGGCGGAGATGGCCAGCGCACTGCAAACGGCCGCGGATACGCCCTTTCCGGACGAGGCCTTGGCCTTCACAGATGTGCAAGACGTCGGTTCACCGGTGGTGGAAGCGTTCTGATGGCGGTCATGAATTATTCCGACGCGGCGCGCAAAGCCGTCCGCGAAGCCATGCGAGCCGATGATGCTGTGTGGTGCGTCGGCGAGGATCTAGGCCGGGGCGGCGTTTTTGGCCAGTACAGGGGCCTGCAAGACGAATTCGGTCCGGCCCGCATCGCCGATGCGCCGATCTCGGAAGCCGCCATCATGGGCGCAGCCTTCGGCGCCGCGATGGTCGGCACCCGGCCAATTGTCGAGATGCGGTTCTCCGATTTTGCGCTCTGCGCCGTCGACGAACTGGTCAACCAAATCGCCAAGGCGCGCTATATGTTTGGCGGCCAGTCCCGCGCGCCCATGGTGATCCGCCAGCCCATGGGCATGTGGCGCTCATCGGCCGCGCAGCATTCGCAGTCCCTGGAAAGCTGGTACACCCATGCACCGGGTCTGATCGTCATCTGCCCGTCGACGCCCCAGGACAACTATTCGCTCCTGAAGGCGGCTATTGAATGTGATGATCCGGTAGTCTACTTCGAGCACAAGAACATGTGGGGCCTGGACGGTGACGTTGACACGGCGGAGGCGGCCGTCATTGGCGAGGCCCGCACCCGCACGCACGGCGACGACGTGACCATCGTCAGTTGGTCGCAGACGGCCAATTTCGCGGTCGAGGCCGCCGAAACCCTGGCTGGTGAGGGCATCGGCGCGCAGGTGGTCGATCTCCGGAGCCTCTGGCCCTGGGACAAAAATGCCGTGTTGGACAGCGTCAATAAGACGGGTCGGCTAATCGTTGCCCATGAATCCGTTGCCGTCGGTGGGTTCGGCGCGGAAGTGGTGGCCATCGTATCGGAAAAGGTCGGCGCGGCCCTGCACGGCCGGGTCCGTCGGTTGGGTGCGCCGCGGGCGCTGATCGCATACGCCCCCAACTTGGAAAACAAGATGCGGGTGACGGCCGAGATGATTGTCGATGCCGCCCGCGACCTGATGCAATAATCGAAGACCAAAGGATGACCTGATGGCGCAGAACGAAACCACCGGCGGTGAAGCGCTGGTTCGCATGCTCATGGCCCACGAGGCCGGTCCAATGTTCGGCATGGGCGGCTTCCAGCTGTTGCCTTTCTACGACGCCGCTCGGCGTTTGGGCTTGCAGCACAACCTGATCAATGACGAACGCTGCGCGGTTTTCGCCGCTGACGCCTATGCGAAGGTTTCGGGCCGGGTTGGGTTGGCCGATGCGACGCTGGGACCAGGTGCGACGAACTTGGTGACCGGCTTAGTGGAGGCGCTGAATGCCGGTTCGCCTCTCATCGTAATCATCGGTGACGCGCACCGGGCTCATTCGGGTAAGAACATGACCCAGGAAACGGACCAGGTGGCGATCCTAAAGCCGGCCTGTAAAGAACTCCTGCATGTGGAATCGGTTGACCGCATTCCTGAAATCATCCTCCGGGCCTACGCGGTGGCCACCTCCGGACGGCCAGGGCCGGTAGTGGTCAACGTGCCCGAGGACGTCTGCCATGGGACGTTCAACTTTCATGACGACGCCTTTGAGGTCGATCCCACCCATCAGGGAGCACCGGCGCTTAGATGCCGTCCCGATCCCGTGGCTGCGCAGCAGGCCATCGACATGTTAGTCCGGGCGAAGCGGCCATTGATGCTGTGTGGTGGTGGCATCCATATTTCCAAGGCTACCGAAGCCGTGACCCAATTGGCGGAGGTCTGTGGGATTCCCGTCGCTCACACCATGAGCGGCAAGGGTGCTATTGCCTGCACGAGCCCGCTGAATGCCGGCCTATTCGGCCGCTACGACCGTATCGCCAACGATTTGATCGAAGCCAGCGACTGCCTTCTGGTGGTGGGCTGCAAGCTGGGGGAGATCGCTACCAGGCGTTTCACTGTGCCGGTCGTGGGCAAGACGCTTATTCATATGGACATTGTTGCCGAGGAAATGGGCCGTACCTATGCGCCGACACTGAAGCTCTGGGGCGACGCCAAGGCAGGTCTCGAGGATCTTCACGCGGGTCTCTTGCCGGGCGCCGCCGTAGCCCGAGCGTCGCGCGACGGCTATCTCAAGGAGGTGGCCGAAAAGATGGCCACCTGGCGTGACAGCGTCGCCGACCGCCTGAACTCCGACGAGACGCCCGTGAACATGGCGCGCCTCATTAAGGAGGTTAACGACCGCCTGCCCGACAACGGCTATCTCGTCGCTGACGGTGGGTTCGCCGCGCACTGGGGCGGATTGCTGTTCGACACGCGCAAGGCGGCGAGGGAATTTGTGCCGGACAGAGGTTTCGCATCTATCGGCTACGGCCTGCCGGGCGCCATGGGCGTGCAGTTGGCCGCGCCTGATGCTACAGTGGTCGGCCTCACGGGGGATGGTGGATTCAACATGGTGCTGGGTGAGCTGGAGACGGCTCGGCGTATGGGCCTTGGCATCACCATGATTGTCGTCAACAACGCCGCGTCCGGGTACGTCAAGGCTCTGCAACACCTCATGTACGGCGACGGCGCGTACCAGTCGTCGGATCTGTCGGAAACCAACTACGCCAAAGTCGCTGAGGCCATAGGCTGCCATGGGGTCCGGGTCGACGAACCGGGTCAGATTGCCGGCGCCCTTGAGGCCGCTTTCGCCGAGCGCGATCGGCCCAGCGTCATCGACGTAATGGTCACCCGCGATCCGGCGAAGATGCTGCCGGCAGTAGACAACCGGACGGTCCAGGTGAAGAAGGGGGACAGGGTCGCGTAGGTGACGGTCAGTGCGCCAAGCTCAGTTGTGAGGTCTTATGCGAAACATGCACCCACCGCGGAGGTTTCCGCTGCTTAGTGAGAGGTATTTCTGAATGCTGCGTGAGATTATCGACACCATCGAGTTCCTGGACGATTCGTCCAATGGTGCCACGGCCTTTCGTGAGAAGCTGCCGGATGGAGACTATGGCGTTGAAATTATGCCCTTTGAGAGCGATCTTGGGACCACGGAATTCATCAAGGTTCTGTTCCCTGGTTTGGCCGGCAAGAGTGCGGGTGGGACAGCGCCGACTATGGGTGTTATCGGGTCGAATGGCGGCTTGAGATTGCCGGGGCCCTATCCGGGGCTGGCCTCCGATGCGGACGGCTGTATCGTCGGGTTGGCGGTAGCCCTGCGGTTGGCACGCATGCGCACGCGGGGTCAACAATTGGCCGGTGACGTTTTGGTATCAACGCACATTTGCCAACAGGCGCGGCCGGTGCCGCATGATCCATTCCCTTTCGTCATGTCGCCGCTGCCAAGCAGCGAGAAACACCCCCGGCTGGTCGATGCGCGAATGGATGCGGTCCTGACGCCCGAGACCTGCAAGGGTAACAAGATGGTTGCCCATCTGGGATTCGCCGTGACGCCGCCGGTGCGCGAGGGGATTATTCTCCGACCGCATGCTTCGATCCTGCATTTGGTCGAGATGGTCACCGGTAAATCGCCTGTGGTCTTCCCTATCACCATGCAGGATGTCACACCCTACGAACTTGGCGTTCATCACATCTGTGGTATGGTTCTCCCCAGTATCTTCTGCAGCGCGCCCGTGATCGGCGTGCCCTTGGTCACCGAGATCCAGACCCATCCATCGGCGACTGGGGTGCAACAACCCACGGTCTTGGAAACGGCGGCGCGGTTCTGCGTCGAAGTGGCGACCAATTACGGCAACGGTGATTGCGAATTCTACTATCCTGATGATTTCAAAGGTATGACCGAGGCCTTTGCTGGCTTGCGCGGATGGCAGCGGATCACGAAGGACGATGAGGCTCCATGAAGTTCAGTTTTTCCCTCGTGCCCTCGTTTCCGATGACATCCTATGGCGACATTGTCGCTGAGGCCGAGGCGTGGGGTTACGACCTAGCCTGGACGCCCGACCAGGGTTTCATGCAGGACCCTTTCGTTGCCGTCTCTTACCTAATGACACGCACCCGTTTCATGAGCCTCGGTGTGGGGATCACTAACCCATACCAGCGCCATCCTATCCAAATCGCCAGAGCCGCCGTTACCTTGGCCGATCTGCGCCCTGGCGGGTTTATCCTGGGTCTTGGCGCGGGGGAAAAACGTCGTATCCGCGACAGGGTCGGCGCACCCCAAGGCAAGTTCATCGAGACCATCACCGCCACTATGGCCGTGCTTGGTGATCTGTTCGATGGCAAGCGCGTGAGCGTCGCTAACAGCGTTTTCGAGCTGGATGATGTGGCCTTAGAGATTGACCGCCCGCCCGCGGTACCCATCTACTTGGCTACCACCCATCCTGATGCGTTCCGAGCTGCCGGCGCGCACGCGGATGGTGTGATTGTTGGTGATGTCGCCGATCCGGAAGTCATGACCCGGATCCTGGGCTGGATCGGCGAGGGTGCTCATGCCAAGGGCCGCGACGTGGGCGACATTTCCGTCGTCGCCTGGTGTCCGACTATCGTCACCGAAGACCGCAACACGGCCATCGGAGACTTGCGTCGCCCGGTGATCGGATCGGCCATCAATGGTATGCACAAGCAGACGCGGGAACTGATGGGCGTTGAGCCGGCCCACTTCCCCATCATCCGCGCCGCCAAATTCGATCCGGTGGCGGTGCTGCCGCCGGATGCCATTCCCGACGACATGGTTGACCGTTTTGCCATCGTCGGGCCGCCGGATTATTGCGCTGCCCGGATCAATGCTCTACAGGCCGTCGGCGTCGACACGATGGGGTTCCGCATGCCGGTTGCTCTGACCGGGGTCTATGATTTTGAGACCAATCTCCGACGCCTCATGGATGAGGTCGTGCCGCAGGTTGACGGTTAAACCTTTGGTAGGGCCAAGCATCGAGGTCAACGGGGAACTGCGGGTCGCCGACGTGGACCCGGCCATGCCGTTGGCAGTATTCTTGCGTGACGTGTTGAACTTACGGGGCACTAAGATCGGCTGTGGAAATGGGGAATGCGGTGCATGCACGGTGCTGATGGACGGGCGCGCCGTGTGTTCCTGTTTGATACCTTTGGGCCGGGCGCGCGGCCGACAGGTCAGGACGATCGAGAGCCTTGGCAATCCAAAAGCATTGCATCCGCTGCAGGCAATTCTGGTCGAGAAAGGCGCCTTTCAATGTGGGTTCTGCGCGCCTGGCGTGATGATGTCCTTGTTGGCGCTTCTGGAGTCCAACCCGGTACCGGATGAAGCCGAGGTGCGGACTGCTCTGCAAGGCAATCTCTGCCGTTGCACAGGCTACGTGAAGCTGCTTGAGGCGACCATGACGTATATCTGGGAACGCGGCCATGAACCGTGATTTTCAATTCGTCGGCAAGTCCCGGCCGCAAATCGAAGGTCCGGACAAGGTCACGGGTCGGGCGGTTTACACCCATGATCTAACCCTACCCGGTATGCTCCATGGCGCGGTTCTCCGCAGTCCGCATGCCCATGCCCGCATTCGACAAATCGATCTTTCGGCGGCCCGGGCCATGCCTGGTGTCGCCGTTGTGGTGGTTGGTACAGATTTCCCTGACCGGCGCTATATCAATGCCGGCCCCCAATATGCCGA
The DNA here is from genome assembly GCA_002378125.1 of Rhodospirillaceae bacterium UBA3470. Classification (GTDB taxonomy): domain Bacteria; phylum Pseudomonadota; class Alphaproteobacteria; order Rhodospirillales; family Casp-alpha2; genus UBA3470. The sequence continues at coordinate 39,143 of DFRF01000136.1, forward strand.
CCGCCACGCCATGGCGCGCGGTAAGGTTCGGTTCGTGGGCGAGGAGGTTGCCGCCGTCGCCGCCGAGACGTCCGCCCAGGCGCAGGCCGCCGTGAGCGCCATCTCCATCGATTACGAAGTGTTGCCTGCCGTACTGGATGCCGAGGCCGCTCAGGCCGCAGACGCGCCGGCAATCCATGACAAGCGCGGCCTGCCCCGCAACGTGGCCCAGGAGAGTATCGCTGATTTTGGTGATATTGACGCAGCCTTCGCTGCGGCCACGCATATTGTGGAGGGGACCTTCGAGCACGGCATTGTCGCGCCCGTCTGCCTGGAGACTAATGGCGCCCTTGCCGCGTTTGATCCCCAGACCGGCAACCTGGATATTTGGGCACCCACTCAAGCGCCGTTTTTCGTACGAAAAGAAGTCGCTTACGTTCTGGATCTGGACCCGGAGCACGTGAGGGTCCGATCCGTAGCCATCGGTGGGGGGTTCGGCGGCAAGTCTCAATCACCGGAGCCCATTGCTATCGCCGCCATGCTGTCGAAGTCGGCTGGGCGGCCAGTGCGAATCTTGCTCAACCGTCAGGAAGAATTTCTGAGCGGCAAGTCTGACCACGCGAAAAAGATGCGGGTAAGGTCCGCTGTTGCCGCGGACGGTAAGATCATTGGTCGGCACACTGAATTCTGGGTCGACAACGGCGCTTATACGCATATGGGCCCAGCCTATATTTCGGCGGTCCGCCAACGGACCTGCAACCTATACCGGGTCGGTGCCGCTGGGTTTGACGGAAAACTAGTGCACACCAATAAGGTTTCCGGTGGTTCCTACCGGGGTATGGGTGCGCCGCAGATCATCTGGGCCATCGAAACCCAGATGGATGAGATTGCCGAGAAACTAGGCCGCGATAAACTCGACTATCGGATTGAAGTTGCCAACCGGGCCGGTGATCAGACCCCCCAGGGCTGGAACATTCGTACCTGCGCACTAACCCAATGCCTGGCCGAGGCGGGCCGTCGCATCGGTTGGCATGAGAAGAAGAATTCCATGCCGTTAAACCGGGGGATTGGCTTCGCCGCCATGATTAACCCGAGCGTCGGGTTACTGTACGCGGAAGGTAATTTTGCTTGTGTGTCTATCGACCTCAAGGACGACGGCAGGTTGCGGGTGGGTACTCAGTCGGCGGACTGTGGTACCTCTCAGAATACGGTGCTGGCGCAGTTTGTCGCCGAAGAATTAAACCTAACTCCCGACCAGGTCGACGTGCTTCACATGGATACAAAGGAAACCCCGGCCGATTTGGGCAGCGCTGCCTCCCGGGTTACCTTTGTAAGCGGTAATGCGGCAATAAAGACGGCCAAGGCTTTCCGCGCGGAACTCACCCGACGCTTAGCCTGCCTGTGGTCGGTCCCTGCCGACGACATCATGTTCGCCGATGGCATATCCAGTTTTGGCACCGACAACGCCCGTCGTATCGACCTCGCGGATGCGGCGGCACAGGTGGGCACGTTTAGGGTCGAAGAGCGCTATGACGTGGACATGCCGCGCCCGGATCCAAAGACCGGTTACGGCGATTATGCAGCCACCTATGGGTTTGGTGCCCAGGCCGCCGAGGTGGAGGTTGACCCGACGACGGGACATGTCAGTGTTCTCAAGGTAGTGGTGGTTCAGGACATCGGCCGGGTCATCAATCCCTTGGCCCTCGATGGGCAGATGCACGGCGGCGTCGTCCAGGGGATCGGCATGGCGCTCCGTGAGGAGGTGGTGTTCGATGGCGGCGTGCCGATGAACGCCTCGCTGATCACTTACCGAGCGCCTAGAATCATAGATACACCAGTGATTGAGACTGCTTATATCGAAACCGACGATCCTTCCGGACCTTACGGGGCCAAGGCCGGTGGCGAGCACGCCATCAACCCCACCCCTGCAGCGATCGCCAATGCTGTCGCCCAGGCTACGGGTAAGCGGTTTCGCAAGTTGCCTATCACGGCGGCTGATGTGTTGTGTGCGCTGGAAGAGGAACGCTCGCTGCCTATCAAGCCTTGGATGCGGCCTTACAATCTGGAGGTTGCGACAGCTCGTGCGCTCTACCCGAACATCCTTTTCCCGGGGCTCAAGAAACTTGGCGCCGCAGTAGGGCGAAAGCCGCGACCCGCAAATGGCTATGACTATGAACGTCCGTCTGATCTGGAAGATGCATTCGTAGCCTTGGGCCGGCCGAACCGCAAGGTGAAGATCATGGCTGGTGGCACCGATCTGCAAGTGGGATTGCGTCAGGGCGTTTATGCTGCCGATTCGGTCGTCGATATTTCTGATCTTAGCGACCTGAAGGGTATTATATTTGGCGACGGGGTCATTAGGATCGGCGCGGCGACCACCATTTCCGAATTGACCGAGCGCGAGGACCTTCTGAGGATCCACCCGATGCTGAGCGACGGATTGGCGAAAATCGCGACGCGCCAGATCCGCAACGTGGCAACCATCGCCGGTGACCTCGCCCAGGAGAAGCGCTGCTGGTTCTTCCGCAGCGGCGCCCAGTGCTACAAGGCTGGCGGGGTCAGTTGCCCTTGTTACGCCGTTTTGGGTGATAACCGGCATCATTCGGTAATGGGGGCTGGGCGCTGCGCGGCGCCTTGCGTCGCCGACGCGGCGCCAATTCTGACAGCCCTGGATGCCTCGGTTGTCATTGCGGGTCGCGCTGGCGAACGGCGGGTCCCCATGACGAATTTTTATAGATGGTCAGGTGAGACCGTCGTGGCAACCAATGAAATTATCACCGCCATCGAGGTTCCCCGGCCGAATGGAGCACACACACAGGCGTTTGAAAAACATGCCGGGTGGGACGGTGATTTCGCGGACGCGTCCGTGGCAGTCCATCTGGCATGGCAAGAAGACCGAGTGATCAAGGCACGCATTTCCCTGGGCGCGGTTGCGCCTCTGCCGGTTCGCGCCAAGTCTGCCGAGCGCGCCTTGGCAGGCAGTTGGCTTACAGATTCTGCGGTGCGTGCGGCAGCAGAAATGGTAATCGCGGGGGCCTTGCCCTTGTCGGACAACGGCTACAAATGCAACTTGATCGTCAATCTTACAGAAAGGGCGCTACGCAAAAACCGCGATCAACGTGGGTAAGGAACCGTAAATGTTCGGATTAGGCGTGCACCATATTTCCTTATGTTCCAACATGACAATGTGAAGTAAAGCGCCTCTCGTAGCAGTTGCAACGCTCTGTTGACACTCCGGCTTGAGTCACACACTTACACGGACGGTATAATAAAACCTGAGAAAGACACCTATGGCGATGCCCACCGATCCTGTCCCGAAACCAATAATGACCTATCAGCGCGGTGTCGTGCTGGTATTGTTGGCTGGTGTGTGCTGGTCGTCCTTCGGGGTTGGCGTGCGTCTGATCGAGGTAGCCGATGTCTGGCAGATCCTGTTTTACCGCTCCTTGGCGCTGACCCCGTTCCTGATCTTCGTTATCGCGGTTCGCGCTGGGGGCGATGCTGTCGGAGCGATTTACCGGGCTGGCTGGGCCGGCGTGGTCGGCGGCATATCCTTGGTTTTCGCCTTTGGCGGCGGCATCTACGGGATCCAGAACACCACGGTTGCCAACGCCATGTTTCTGTTTGCCGCCGCGCCCTTCTTCGCGGCCATCCTGGGCAAGGTCCTGTTGAAGGAGAGCGTTCGCTCAGGCACTAAGTGGGCCATGCTGGCCGCCACCGCGGGCATCGCCGTGATGGTCAGCGAGGGGATTTCTATGGGCCACTTGGCCGGTAACGTGGCTGCCTTGGTCTCGGCGCTCGGATTCGCCTCATTCACCGTGGCTTTGCGCTGGCGCCAGGTTGAAGAGACCATGCCCACTGTGTTCCTGGCTGGGGTCTTCGCCATGGGTACAGCAGCTGTGGTCCTGCAGTCCACGGGCGCTGGGTTCGTAGTGCCCTTGAACGACATCCTTGTATCCTTGGCGCTTGGCATTGTTCAGGTGGGTGCGGGCCTAATCTTCTATAGCTTGGGGGCCAAGGCGGTGCCGGCGGTGGAACTGACGCTCTTGTCCATGACGGAGGTGGTGCTAG
>DFRF01000106.1:0-27757 GCA_002378125.1 Rhodospirillaceae bacterium UBA3470
CACCATGCGCCATGTGAAAGCCTTATTCGACGAGTTGGACAGCGATCAAAGCGCATGAAACTTTCGGTCCTCGACCAGTCCACAGCGGCAACGGGCAAACCCGAAGATCAGGCTGTGCGCGACACGATCGAACTGGCGCAGGCTTGTGAGGCCTTGGGCTACAATCGGTTCTGGGTTTCCGAACACCATAATCATCCGACTATCGTCGGCACCGCGCCGGAGATCGTCATGGCCGCCATCGGCCAAGCGACAGATCGCATCCGCATTGGCAGCGCTGGGGTCATGTTGCCCCACTACGCACCGCTCAAAGTAGCGGAACAGTTCCGCGTTCTGGAAGCCATCGCACCTGGACGCATCGACCTGGGACTTGGCCGCGCGCCCGGGTCAGATGGCAAGACCGCCTATGCGCTCAATCCGAATGCCCATGAAGATGCCGAACATTTTCCTGCAAACGTCCGTGATCTCATGGCATGGGTTAGCGGCCAGCCATTGATCGATGGGCACCCCTTCGGGACCATGCAGGCACATCCCATGAGCCCGACCTCCCCAGAAATATGGATACTCGGGACTTCCGATTACGGCGCTCAGGTGGCCGCACATTTCGGCATCCCCTATTGCTTTGCCCATTTTATTACCGATGGCCGCGGCGTCGAGCGCGCCCTGCAGATCTATCGTGAAAACTTTAAACCCAGCGATCATCACCCAGAGCCAATCGCGAATGTCTGCGTCTGGGCGCTGGTGGCAGACACATCAGCGGACGCCGAACGTCTTTTCGCGCCCCGCGCCCACTGGAAGCTAATGCGCGAGAAAGGTGACCTTCGCGCCATTGATGATCCCAAGACCATCGACGACACCGCGTATACCGAAGCCGATATGCAGCGCCTGAACCAACTTCGCCAGTCTGCCATCGTGGGAGATGCGGCGACCGTATCCATCGAGCTTCGAAACATGGCCGTGGCCTATGACGTCGATGAGTTGGTGATCCTGACCTGGACCTACGAACAGGCGGACCGACGGCGCTCCTATGAATTGCTGGCCGGCGCCTTCAACCTCTCCGACTGAGCGGTTGGGGTTTCACATATGTCCCTACCCACCTCCATATCTGATCGTCTCCGTTTGCCACTGATCGCCGCGCCGATGTTTCTGGTCTCCGGTCCAGACTTGGTCATTGCCGCGTCCCGGGCCGGTGTCATCGGATCGTTTCCGACCGCCAATTGCCGGACACTTGAGGAACTGGATGACTGGTTGGGGCGGATTAATCAGGCAACCTTGAAAATCGCGCCCTATGCGCCAAACCTTATCGTGCATCAATCAAACCAACGCCTTCAGGACGATTTAGACCTTGTGGTCAAACACCGCGCACCCTTGGTCATCGCTAGTGTCGGCAACCCGGCCCCCATCCTGGATAAGATACATGCCTACGGTGGATTAGTGTTTGCCGATATTGCCTCCATGCGCCATGCGGAGAAAGCCATCGCTGCTGGGGCGGATGGGTTGATCTTGCTGAGCGCCGGTGCGGGGGGCCAAACCGGATGGGCTAATCCCTTCGCCTTCGTCCGCGCTGTCCGAGAAATCTATGCCGGGCCCATTGTCCTCGCTGGCGGCGTCAATGACGGCATCGCCTTGCGCGCTGCTAAGACCTTGGGCTGTGACATGGCCTACATGGGGACGCGCTTTATCGCGACCCGTGAGAGCATGGCGGTCGACGAATACAAAGACATGCTTGTAAGCTCAGGTCTCGATGACGTCATGTTGACTAGCGCCTTCACGGGATTACCGACCAACAAACTTCGGCCCTCTATAAAGTCCGCAGGCCTCGATCCCGACGATCTGCCGGCCCGCGGTATGATCAACGTGTCGGAAGATATCAATCCAGACAAGCGACCAAAACGCTGGAAGGATATTTGGTCCGCTGGACATTCCGTTGCCGGCGTTCACGATATCCCCAATGTGGCGAAATTGATCGACCGGCTGGCCATTGAATATGAAACCGCTGAGAGGGCAACGGGAGAACCCTCATGAGTTTCGAACGCCCCTATGAAGGCCTCAAGGTTCTTGACCTAAGCCAAGGCGTAGCCGGGCCCTATTGCGCCATGCTGTTGGCCCGCCAAGGCGCGGATGTGATCAAGGTTGAGCCCCTTGAGGGGGATTGGTCACGGAAGCTGGTACCTGCTTACGGGGACAACACAGCGTTCTCCATTACCGCGAATCTTGGCAAGCGCAGCATAGCCGTCGACCTGAAAACGGATGCGGGCCGCGCCGTGATCGAGCGTCTTGTCCCCGATGCGGACATTTTTATCGAAGGGTTCCGGCCCGGCGTCATCGAGCGCCTTGGCTTTACATACGATCGATTGGCGATGATTAATCCGGGGCTGATTTATGTTGCCGTGTCGGGTTTCGGGCAGACCGGCCCACTCAGCAAAAAACCAGCCATGGACCCAGTCCTTCAGGCGTTCACGGGTTTCCTCTCCGAGAACGCCGGCCCTGACGGCGTTCCCCACCGCTCCCCAGTGATCATCAACGATATGGCTACGGCACTTTATGCCCAGCAGGCCGTGGCTGCGGCTCTCTTCGCCCGCCGTGACGAACCTAGAGGCCGGCGGATCGAGATCAGCCTGATGGAGGCATCGGCAAACCTGCAGTCGGTTCGGCTAATGAGCGGAGTTCGCGATGGGCCCTATCAGCCCAGTATGGTGCCCAATGGCACATTCCCCACAAAGGACGGTTGGCTGCAGGTGCTTGTATTGAAGGACAAGGATTTTCAAAACTTGTGCGACGCCATGGACCGGCCTGGATTGTCAGATGACAACCGATTTGCCACGGCCTCAGACCGCTTAGCAAACGGTGACGCGCTAATTGAAATTCTCAACAGGCTCTTCGCCGTCCATGACACCGCATACTGGCGCCGACGGCTCACAGACTTGGGCATACAGAACGAAGCCGTTCAAAGCTACTCAGAGTTTGCCGCCCATGAACACGTCTTGGAGACGGGCCTGATCTCCTGGCTTGTGCAGCCGGGCGCGGAAGAGCCGTGGGCCATTCCAAACATCCCAGGCTTGCCGCGGCTCAACCCTGGCAATGCGGATTCCGTCGCGCCGAGCATCGGCCAGCACACCCGTGTTGTTCTGGCGGAACTGGACTATACTAACGCCGAGATCGAAGAGATGGCGGCCAACAGCGTCATCAGGTTGTGAGCTAATCGCTCGTTCATGAAACGAAGGCCTGTTGATCGGCATCGCCGACCGTGTTCGCGTGAGCGCATCCCCTAGCAAGGACATCCAACATGTCGAACGCCTTTCGCGAAGTTCTGTCCGTCCGAAACTCGGACTTTCCGTTACCCGACCAAGTTACGATTTTGGGTGCCGATCCCGTGTTGTCTACAAGGTTCCGTATTGGTGAAACCTGTGCGGCGGTCTTAGCCGGCATCGGTGTCGCCGTGTCTGATATTTGGGCGCAACGAACCGGACGGCGCCAGAACGTATCCATCAATGTTCGTCATGCCGCCGCGGCCTTACGTAGCACCGGCTATGCCCTGCGCCTCGACGCAGATGGAGCCTGGGGGTCCATCATCAGCAAAGGCCATGTAGCCATGCGACAGATCACCCAGCCATGGCCAACAAAAGACGGTCGATGGTTCCTACCCCATTTCGGACTCCCGAATTTGAAGGCCCGCGTCCTTGATGTCTTGAAGTGCGAACCAAACCCAGGCTCGGTCGCCAAAGCCGTCGAAGGCTGGGACGCTCTAGAGCTGGAAGGTGCCATCGACGAAGCACAAGCATGCGGGGCCATGGTGCGTAGCCGGGAGGAATGGACGGCTCACCCTCATGGGCAAACCCTGGCGGCGAAGCCGATAGTCGAGATCATCAAGATCGGCGACAGCGACCCCGAACCGTTCCCAAACGGCCCCCGCCCCCTGAGCGGCATCAATGTACTAGACCTAACCCGTATCCTTGCCGGTCCCATCGCCGCGCGAACCTTGGCCGAGCATGGCGCCGAGGTCCTCATGGTCACAGGCGCCGACGTGCCGCAAATTGCCGAGCATGTTATCGATACCAGCCATGGCAAACGGAGCTGTTATCTAAACCTTAAAGACGAGAACGAGGTCACAAGCCTGCGCGCCTTGGTGGCCGACGCAGACGTATTTTCCCAGGGTTACCGACCTGGGGTCATGGAGAAACTTGGTTTCGGTCCCGAAGATTTAGCGCGGGTCCGCCCAGGGATAGTGTGTGCATCAATCAGCTGTTTCGGTGCGGATGGCCCACTGAGCCATCGCGCTGGATGGGAACAGGTAGCCCAAACAGTTACCGGCATTTGTCACGACAGTGGCCAGGGTCAACCCATGCTGCTACCGGCTGCAGCCTGCGATTACACGACGGGATATCTGGCCGCCTACGGTATCCTCTTAGCCCTTGCGCGCCGCGCGACGGAAGGCGGAAGTTATCATGTCCGCGCATCCCTATGCCAATCCGGCATGTTCATTGATCGCCAAGGTCAGGTGACGTTCCCAGGTGAAAATTTAGATCTAACTCCAGACGAACTTGATGTCCTGCGGCAACAATCGGATACCGCCTTTGGTCCGTTGCGCCATCTGGGTCCCGTCTTGGCGCTATCCGAAACGCCGCCGGACTGGACGCGTCCAGCACCAGTCCTGGGCAGTGACCCACCACTTTGGCTGGAATACCCCGATAGTCCCACCACCGAATAAGGGCGCGTGATTATTCCGCAGAAGCCGCCATGGACAAAGCGGTGAAGCCGAAGGAATTGCCACTGGGAATTTTCGACTGCCATTGGCAAAAATTGTTTTCCCTAGCGCAAGTACTACAAAGGCCGGTGCGCAAACCAAAATGGTTTCATCCAATCCCCGATTTAAAGCATCGCATGTAAATTCTAGCCGCCAGATATAACAATATCGCGGATCACAGTCCCCCTTTATGTGCAGGCGATCGTGATCCGTACCTTCGGTCCTAACCGTTACAATTGAGCATCGAGCTGGAGATGTTAAACTCTTGCCGCTCGGTTGGAATGGCCATTTGGCGGTTCAGCACGAAGCAAAGGAGGCATGACAAGTGATCTTTGGGCAATTTCGTTTTCTACTCGTATTCGTTACGGGCTTTGTGTTTGCACCATCCGCATTTGCCGATCGTTCGGAAGTAGTGTTCTGGGAATCCATCGGCAACAGCACCGATGGAGAGGAATACTGCGCCTACATAAGCGCCTATCCTAAAGGGAAGTTTGCAGCTTTGGCCCGAATTCGTGCGAAGAAGTTCAGCGGTTCCTGCACGGTCACGGGCACAATCGGGACACAGTCCATTCCGCCAAAATCGACGATTACGCCTTTGCCATTGATCGAGAAGTCAAAAAAAACAAAAAGTTTCTTTGCCTCGGATAACTACTTCGAGGGTAAAATGGCCTTCGATACACAGAAATACAAAAAAGCCATTCAGCTTTGGTCGGAATCGGCTGAACAAGGGCACCCTGAAGCTCAAGGCCTCGTCGGCGGCATGTACCACGCCGGTCTTGGCGTAACCAAGAACTACGAGAAAGCCATGGACTGGTACCGCAAGGCGGCGCGGAAGGGCGTTGCTCAAGCCCAGTTGGGTATTGGCAACCTTTACGGAGATGGCCTTGGCGTAAAAAAGGATTTCGTCATGGCGCGTATGTGGTTCGCCATCTCCGCAAACGGCGGCAATGAACGCGCCGAATACAATCTCAAGAAGGTCTCACAACGCATGAACGCAGACGAGATTGCCAAATCAGAGAAGATGGCGCTGGATTGGATGAAAGAGCACAACCAGCTCTGAAGAACGACGAGCCACCTAACCCTGGATCCAGGGCAAGCCGGCGACTTTCCATCCGCCAATGGTGCCACGGTGCCCATCCGCATCCTTGTCCCCCTCGAAGCCCTCGAGGACGTTGAAGCAGTTGGCGAAGCCCTCACCCGTCATGGCAGCGGCCGTATAGCGAGAGCGGACACCGCTCCGACAGAGAAACAACAGTTTTTGATTGGGCGTCATGCCCATGGCTTTCACGTTCGCAACGAAATCCAGATTGCGGGCATTGTCAGGAAAGCGCACCCACATGACCAAGGCAACATACTTGCCCAATGACGAAAGGTCAGGCCGACCCACATAGTTGTATTCCGCATCCGTGCGGACGTCGATAAGGACCGTATCTGGCTCGGACTTTAACATTTCCCAAGCTTCGGATGGGGTCACATCTCCGGCGTAGTCGCCATCTTTGGCAGTAGGCAGATCGCTCATGAAAAACTCAGTCGCCTTTCGCTTGTGCCTTGCCGTCCAAGGCGTTGAGCATTTCTTCGACGGTTACAAATTTCCGGCGCGGTGCAGTGCCGTCGGCGGCCGCCCGTTCGATTTCGTCAATTCGCTTCCAGTCATCGAAGTTAACGCTTCGGACCCCGCGCTCCTTCAAGGCCGCTTGGAATGCCGCTCGGCCCGGTTTGCTGCCGCCGCCGGCAAAATCATTCTCGATGTGTTCCGCGACGGTCTCGCCGTCTGGACGGTTCGATGAAATTGCACCCACGGGACCGCGTTTGATCCACCCGACCGCATAAAGACCATCGGCCACCCGTCCCTCGTCATTAGGGATTATGGCCTGCTTTTCATCATAAGGCGCGCCTTCTATGGGGTCCGCCCGGTAGCCGATGGCCGAGATCACCAAGCCACATTCGATATCAAACGTCTCTCCCGTACCGCTAGGGCGGCCGTCATTGACTTCAGTCCGTTCAAAGCGAATGCCCTCCACCCGGTCGCCGCCCAAAATCTCAACTGGTTGCGCATAGAATTCGAAATGTACACGCTTGGGCTTCTCATCGGCAGCCCGCTCAGCAAACTCGGCCAAGCTATTGAGATTGCGTACCTTCAGGCGACGTTCGCGGCCTTTAAGGATTGCGACCGTTTTCTCAATACTGTCTGGCATTTGGTCGGATTTCATCTGCGGGACCGTCTCCGTCAACTCGCCCATCTCACGAAGTTCAACGTTTGTGAATTTTGCATCCGCCGGCCCGCGGCGGCCGACCAAATAAACATCGGTGATTGGCGCGGCGTGGATCACGTCGCCAACATGGTCCGGAAGGTCCGACGCCAACATGCCCCTCGGTGTTCGCAACAGTACCCGCGCACAGTCGATTGCTACGTTGCCGTTGCCAATTACGACCACCGTGGAAATATCAAGATCCAAATCCAAATCCCGGAAGTCGGGATGACCGTTGTACCAGCCGACGAACGCGGCAGAGCCTAACACGCCGGACTTGTCGGCGCCGGGAATGGTTAATTTTCGATCCTCCGGTGCACCCACGGCCAGGACAACTGCGTCGTACAACTGGCGGAGCTCATCAAGCGCGAAGTCCTTATTGATTTCGACGTTGCCATAGTAGTTGACCTCATCGACTAACGCCGTCTGCTCATACTTGCGCGCAACGCGTTTAGTCGTTTGGTGATCAGGGGCAACGCCGCCACGGATCAAACCATAGGGCGTCGGCAAGCGCTCAATGATGTCAATCTTACAGGGTTCACCACACTTCAGAAGAGCATCCGCAGTGTAGAACCCGGCCGGTCCTGAGCCAATAATCGCAACGCTAATGGGCATCTGATTTTTCACGCGGAACCTACGCGTCCTCCACCGTCCAGGTATGGCCGCGGCGGAGCAGCTCGTTAAGGTCATGGTTCATCGATTGTTTCTTGGCTCGCGCCTGCAATCCCTGCATGCCCTCTTCGTAACTGGTCATGGGGTCACAATACAGCACCCCGATGGCTACCGGCCGGTCGGCGCCCTGCATCTCGGCCAACATATGCGCCATGATGCGATCGGTCTCATCGTGGACAACAATGTCGTCCTCGGTAATACCATCCTCTCCGATAGACACCACCTCTAGAGCCAACTTACCGTCGGCAACCCGCAACCCAAATTGGTTCTCGGCCCCAAAGATTATGGGCTTGCCGTGTTCTAAATGAATCTGTCGGTTCGCCACGACGTCTTTCTCGGTGAAGTTGGAGAAAACTCCATCATTGTAGACGATGCAATTCTGATAGATCTCCACGAATGACGCACCCTTATGGGCATGGGCACGGGCGAACACATCCGGCAGTTTCTTCTGCATGCTGTCGATGCCGCGGGCAATGAAGCGTGCACCAGCACCCAGTGCGAAAGCAACTGGTGAGATCGGTTTATCCACGGATCCAAGCGGCGTCGAGGGCGAGCGTGTGCCGGCCCTCGAAGTGGGGGAATACTGCCCCTTCGTCAGGCCATAGATCTCATTGTTAAACAGAAGGAATTGCACATCCACGTTCCGTCGGATCAGATGTAGTAAGTGGTTTCCACCGATGGACAGTGAATCACCGTCACCAGACACAATCCAGACATCAAGCTCAGGATTTGTAATCTTGATCCCGGTCGCGATGGAAGGCGCGCGTCCATGGATGGTGTGGAAACCATAGGTGGAGAGGTAATAGGGGAACCGCGCCGCACATCCGATCCCGGAAACGAAAACAGTCTTTTCCTTCTTTGCGCCGATATCGGCCAGTGCTTTTTGAACGGCGCGGAGGATAGCGTAGTCGCCGCACCCGGGACACCACCGCACTTCCTGATCGGAGGCGTAATCTTTCGGTTTCAAGGCTTCGGGTTTTGCTACGACGTTCATATCATACTCCCAGCTGGGACCGGACGCCCTCTTCCAATTCGGCAATGGTGAACGGTTGGCCCGTAACCTTGTTGATACCCTGGGCATCGACAAGGTACTCACTGCGCAAGACGGTCAACATCTGCCCGTTGTTCATTTCCGGCACTACAACCTTATCAAACCCGGACAACAGACCACCCAGGTTCTTCGGTAGCGGCCAAATGTTACGGATATGGATATGGCTGACTTCCAAGCCTTCTGCCAACAGGTTATCGACGGCGCGGCTAATGGGGCCGTAAGAAGAGCCCCAGCCGACAATCGCCATCTTGCCAATATCTGGGCCGTTATCGACTTTCTGTGGCGGCGTATCATCGGCGATACCCTTTATCTTCGCGAATCGCACGTTCGTCATTTTCTGGTGATTGGCCGGGTCATAAGAGATGTGACCGGAGTTATAGTCCTTCTCGATCCCGCCAATACGATGTTCAAGACCAGCCACACCGGGCACCGCCCAGGACCGAGCCAAGGTCTTCGGATCACGCTTGAAAGGATGGAAACCCTCAGTCTCGGCTTCGAACTTCACGGGAAACTTCCGCATCTCCGCCACATCCGGAATTAGCCACGGCTCCGCGGCGTTACTAATATAACCGTCGGTCAACACGATCACCGGCGTCATAAACTTGGTCGCAATCCGCACGGCCTCAATGCCCACGTCGAAGCAGTCGGCAGGAGACCGCGCGGCCAAGACACAGACTGGACTGTCCGCGTTCCGACCATACACGGACTGATACAAATCCGATTGTTCTGTCTTTGTCGGCATACCCGTCGACGGTCCAGCGCGTTGTGAATTCAAGACCACCAACGGCAATTCAGTACTGATAGCCAGTCCCAGCGCCTCGCCTTTCAAGGCGACCCCAGGACCGGAACTTGAGGTGATCCCCATGCCGCCGGCATACGACGCACCGATGGCCGCGCAGGCCGCCGCGATCTCATCTTCCGCTTGGAACGTGGTGACGCCTAAAGCCGCCATGGTCGAAAGCGTATGCAGCACACTGGACGCCGGCGTGATCGGGTACGAGCAAAAAACCATCTGTAATTCCGCCAACTGACAGCCGGCTGTAAGCCCCCAGGCCATAGCTTCGGCGCCCGTAACGGCACGGTATTGACCCGGACTGATGGTCGCCTGCGGGATGGCAAAACCTTGAAAACCATCAAGTATCTCAGATGTCTCGGCGACCGCGTGACCGGCATTCAGCGCCGCCACGTTGGCCGCCGCGAGCTCGGGCCGTTTCGCGAACTTGGTTTCTAGCCAATCTGTCGTCGCCTTGCGCTTGCGGCCAAACATCCAATAGATGAAACCAAGCGTCCACAGGTTCTTACAGCGTAGGGCCTCTTTGTTGCTAAGGCCGTGTTCTTTGACCGAATCAAGTGTCAGCTGCGAGATGTCGAGGGCAATCACCCGATAAGCATCCAGAGAGCCGTCCTCCAGCGGATTGCCATCGTAGCCAGCCTTCCGCAGGTTGCGGTCCGAAAAAGAGCCCGTATCGGCCAAGATAATACCGCTTTGCTTCAAGCCTTTTAGCTCAACCTTGAGGGCGGCCGGGTTCATGGCTACAAGGAGGTCGAAGGAATCCCCAGACGTCTTGATCCCGTGGGAACCAAAATTGATCTGGAAGGAGGAAACGCCGAACGTGGTGCCCGCAGGGGCTCGGATTTCAGCGGGAAAATCGGGAAAGGTTGCAAGGTCGTTACCGGCCAGCGCCGTCGCCAGCGTGAACTGACCTCCGGTGAGCTGCATGCCGTCGCCGGAATCACCGGCAAAGCGGACCACCGCCGATTCGAGCTCCGCGCGGGGCGCGTCGACCGGCACCTCTTTCTTCACAGTGCTAGTTGTGGACATATACAGTCGCAATTCATCATTGTTCTGAGGCGCGAGGGCTTAACAAATGGTTGGCCCTCAGCGGTAAATATAACGATTTTCTATATATTTGAAACTGTCTAGCTTGGGAATTTGAAGCTCTATGCAACGTTTCAATAGGATTGCCTATTTCATGAATATCGCACCGTGGTGTGCGGTCTACTTGGCACTTACGGCGCAGCGCGCTACATAGCGCTAATACGCCTCTCCTCGCAAGCGTATCTTGAGAATACAATAAGGAACCAATCATGAGCCAATCGGATGCCAACCTTCTGGAGCGTTTGAGCGATGTAATCGCCAAGGCGCGAACCGCTGGCGCAGACGCCGCCGATCTGGTCTATGCAGAAGGCACATCCGTAGCGATGACCTACCGCTTAGGCAAACCGGAGAACCTGGACCGCGCCGAGGGCATCGACCTGGGTCTTCGTGTTCTGATCGGCAAGCGTCAGGCGATCGCCTCGTCATCGGATTGTTCGGACGCAGCGCTTGATGAATTGGTCGAGCGCGCCGTCGCCATGGCCCGCGTCGTTCCCGAAGATGAATTTTGCGGCCTAGCCGACAGTGACCTTCTCGCCAACGATTTACCCGACGTTGACGAATGCGATCCGATGGAGCCGGACGCATCGGTTCTAGAAGCCCGGGCCCGCGACGCAGAAGCGGCTGCGCGCGACGTACCGGGGGTTACCAATTCCGAGGGCGCCGAGGCTGGCTGGAGCCGTTCGCGGACCGCTATAGCAGCCTCGAACGGCTTCGCGAAGGTCCGTCTCCGATCCTCCCATGCCATCTCCGCTGCCGTTCTGGCCGGCGAGGGAACGGACATGGAGCGGGATTACGATTGGGCCAGCGTAGTCCACGGCGAAGACCTGCCCGATCCGGCGGAGATTGGACGCAAGGCGGGTGAGAACGCCGTGAAGCGCCTAAACCCTAAAAAAATCTCCTCCGCCCAAGTGCCGGTAGTCTATGACCCTCGCGTCTCGCAATCAATTCTGGCGCATCTGGCCGGCGCCGTGAACGGGGCTTCAGTCGCCCGCGGTACGTCATTCCTGAAGGACCGCATGGATACGGCCGTGTTCAGCGACGCGATTACGATCGTTGACGATCCGTTGCGGCCGCGCGGTCTTAGGTCCAAAGCCTTCGACGGCGAAGGCCTGGCCACCTACCGCAAGAACTTTATTGAGAACGGCAAGTTGATCACTTGGATCATGGATCTGCGCTCAGCCCGCCAGCTAGGTTTAAAAAGTACGGCCAGCGCCGCGCGCGGCACCTCATCCCCGCCTTCGCCGGCGACCACCAACCTTTACATGGAACCCGGTTCTGTCTCGCCCGCGAAATTAATAGCCGATATCAAATCGGGCCTCTACGTCACGGGCCTTATGGGACAGGGCACGAACCTGATCACTGGGGACTACAGCCGCGGCGCCGAGGGATTTTGGATAGAAAACGGCGAGATCGCCTATCCAGTTAGCGAACTGACCATCGCCGGAAATTTGGACGCCATGTTCAAAGCCCTGGTCCCGGCCGACGATCTTATCTTCCAGTTTGGCATCAATGCACCGACACTCCGCATTGATGGCATGACCGTAGCCGGCAAGTAAACGTGTCTACGATTGGTCCCCCGGCTTTAGTCGTGGTATCCTTCGTCATCATTCGATCGGGCATAAGAGCTTAAGAATTAAATGAATCAGGGTCCTGGCATCGGCAAATCAACCACCCATCTCATGGGCAGGTTGTGGCGCGATGGGATCCGCGGCTACGTCGGATGGATCTTGCTGGCGGTCATCTTCATGTTGGTTGCTGCCGCCGCGACATCTTACACGGCCTATCTGATGAAGCCCGTTGTGGATGAGGTCTTCGATCAGAAGAATGAAACCCGCTTGTGGATCGTAGCCTTTACGGTACTGGCTACCTTTCTGGTCAAGTGCATTGCAAACTACACCCAGGCAATGCTGATGCATTTTGTCGGCTTACGCATTCTCTCGGACATGCAAAACCGTCTCTTTAGCCATCTTTCGCGCATGGACTTGGCATTTTTCCATAACCATGCGACCGGCACATTGATTTCCCGGTTCACCACCGATATCCATCAGATGAAGGTCGCCGTGTCCAATGGCCTGACAAGTCTGGGCAAGGACCTCATGTCGCTTGTCGGTCTGGTCTACGTCATGTTCTTACAAGACCTGGAATTGGCACTTATCACATTCTTCGTGTTTCCCATCGCGGTCTACCCGATCGTCAGGATCGGAAAACGCATGCGTAAGGTGACGGCAAACACACAACAGGAAATCGGCCTATTCCTGACGATTCTCAATCAAACCTTTCAAGGCATCCGAATGATCAAGGCATACGGAATGGAGCGCTATGAGGCGGACCGCATTGCCGACAACGTGGAAACCATTCGGATCCTCAACATGAAGGCCGCGCGCATCCAGACCATGGCACGACCGATTATGGAGTTCCTGGGCGGTGTCGCCGTCTTTGTCGTTATCATTTACGGCGGCCTGCGCGTGATTGAAGGCGCTACGACAACGGGAACATTCTTCTCGTTCATCACTGCGTTGCTGATGGCTTACGATCCGATGAAGCGGCTTGCCGGATTGAATGCCAGCATTCAGACCGGATTGGCCGGTGCTGATCGCTTGTATTGGCTGCTCGATCAAGAACCAACGATTCGCGATAAACCTCACGCGCGCGACATTGAGCGTATTCGTGGTGAGATCACATTCGAGAAGGTTTCCTTTTCCTATACCTCGAACAAATCGGCCCTGACCAACATTTCTCTCAATGTCCCGGCCGGCAAGAAAGTCGCATTGGTTGGTCCGTCAGGAGCCGGCAAATCGACAATCCTCAATCTAATTCCGCGCTTCTACGATGTCGATACCGGCGTCATTCGTATCGACGGCCAAGATGTTCGTGACGTCACAACGACATCCTTGTTTCAAAACATAGCTCTGGTAAGTCAGGAAATCACCCTGTTCGACGACACCGTCGCCGCGAACATTGGTTACGGGCGCGCCAACGCAACGCGGGAACAGATCGAAACCGCCGCGCAGCATGCGGCCGCGCACGACTTCATCATGGAACTCCCAGGCGGCTATGACACCGTCGTCGGTGAGCAAGGCGTCAAATTGTCCGGCGGTCAACGCCAACGCTTGGCGATCGCACGGGCCATGATCAAAGATGCCCCCATTTTGTTGCTGGATGAGGCCACGTCGGCCTTGGACACGGAATCAGAACGCAATGTCCAGACGGCGCTCGATACCTTGATGGAGGGCAGAACGTCCCTGATAATTGCTCACCGCCTATCCACTGTGACCCACGCGGACATCATTTTCGTCGTCGACAACGGCCGTATTGTGGAGCAGGGCAACCATGCGAATTTGATGGCACTGGGCGGATCCTACAAAACCCTTTATGACATGCAATTTGACGACGAGTTGGGCCCGGTGACAAGGAGTGAACCGGTGCCGGTTGCAGCCAAAATTTAGGTCGTTCAGAACGAGCGCATCGCCATGCCGTTTAAAGCCATATTGAAATCCGATACGGTTCAAAAAGTCGCGTGCTACCTTGGTGCGCAATATATCCGGTTGGTTCACGCCACCGGAAGTTGGCAGGTCGTCGGCGACGAAACTATTCGGAAACTGCGTCGCGAAGGCAAACCCTTCATTGTCAGTATGTGGCACGGGCGAATTCTCATGATGCCCTACACGTGGCTTCGCGGCGAGCAGATACACATGCTGATCTCGCAACACCGGGACGGGCAGTTGATTGCCAAGGTCATCAGCTATTTCGGGATCGACACAGTTACTGGCTCGACCTCGAAGGGTGGCGCATCGGCGCTTCGTGGTATGCTCAAGACGCTAAAGAGGGGAGAGTGTGTCGGGATCACCCCAGACGGTCCACGGGGTCCCCGCATGCGGGCCAGCGACGGTATCATATCCGTGGCGCGTATGGCGGGTGTACCCATCTTTCCCGCCACCTATTCCGTGGCACGCGGACGCGTCCTTGGGTCATGGGACCGTTTTCTAGTCGCCGCACCGTTCAGTCGTGGCGTCTTCGTCTGGGGCGAGCCTTTGCATGTGGACCGCAACGCCAATGCCGACGCCATGGAAGCGGCACGGATCGAACTAGAGGAACGCATGAACGCGATCACGCGCGACGCCGACGAACGGGTTGGGCGGCCACCGGTAACCGCCGCACCCGTGGTCACGGAGGTTTCATCCGCATGACCATCTTGCTCCCCCTTTATCGTATCATGTCGACGGTGGGTGCTCCGGCGATCAGCTGGTACCTGAAACGGCGTCTGGCGCGCGGCCAGGAAGATCGTCTGCGCTTCAATGAACGCAAGGGGATCGGCCACATCCCCCGTCCGGCTGGCCCCTTGATATGGATTCATGGGGCCAGTGTCGGCGAATCCCTGACTATCCTACCCTTGATCAATCGACTTCTGGAGATCTGCCCAGGCCTGCACGTCCTGGTGACCACTGGAACCGTGACCTCAGCCGCCCTCCTGGACGAGCGTCTGCCCCAGCGTGCCATCCATCAATACGTGCCAATCGATCGCCAGGCCTACGTGCGGCGTTTCCTTGACCATTGGCGCCCGGAACTGGCGCTTTGGATAGAATCGGAGTTTTGGCCCAACCTGGTAACCATCACGAGCAACCGCGGCATTCCCCTGATCTTGCTAAACGGCCGTGTGTCGCCAGAATCCTTTGCTGGGTGGCGGAAGGCTCGAGGTCTCATGACACGTATGCTGCGATGCTTCACGCTCTGTCTGGCACAAACGGACACGGATGCCGACCGCCTTCGCGCACTGGGCGCGTCGCAGGTCGAGGTTCTTGGCAACTTAAAATATGCAACCCCCGCGCTTCCCGCCGACATGGGGAATCTGGACTTCCTTCGGGATCACATCGGAACCCGGCCCTGCTGGCTCGCGGCGAGCACCCATCCCGGTGAGGAAGCTCTTGTCGGAGGTGTACATCAGGCGCTTAAAACCATGTATCCGGACCTGATCACGATCATCGTTCCCCGTCATCCGGACCGGGGTAAAGCTATTGCCGAAGCGCTCTCCGCCCTCGGCTTAACCGTCATGCGCCGCAGCAAAGGCGACGCTATTGTTTCCAAAACCGACATCTACCTTGCCGATACACTCGGCGAACTGGGGCTCTTCTTTCGCCTTTCGCCGATCAGTTTCATGGGCAAATCCCTCGTTGACCTGGGCGGTCAAAACCCCTTGGAACCGGCCCGATTAGGTAGCGCCGTACTGTTCGGACCACACATGTGGAACTTTGCCGACATCTCCCGGCGCCTCCTTGATGCCGATGCCGCAGTAGAAGTCGGAGACGCCAATGCCTTGACCGCAGCGGTCGACCGATTCCTGGCGGATCCCGACCTATGCGAATCCCGGGGCCAGAAAGGTAACATCATCGCTGACTCTGAGAACGATGTCCTCGACAGGGTCACGGATGCCTTGGCGCCTTACATCTCCGACGCCGTCGCGGACCGGAAGTCACCATGAAACGACCCGCATTCTGGGACACCCCCAACCCCACCTGGCAATCGTTGTTTCTAACACCGGCTTCGCTAATTTACGGCATTGGTAGGATGCTCCATGTATCTTTCCTAAAAGCCGGGCGGACGCCTGTACCGTTGATTTGCGTTGGCAACGTCACAGCCGGAGGCGCCGGAAAGACCCCCGTGGCCTTGGATCTTGGGGCTCGACTTAAGAAGACCGGCCGCGCGGTCCATTTCCTAAGTCGCGGCTATGGTGGCCGAACGTTCGGTCCGGAACGGGTTGCAGTCGATCGCCACACGGCTGCTGAGGTTGGCGACGAGCCGCTCCTATTGGCCCGCATCGCCCCAACTTGGGTCGCGGTCGATCGGCTAGCCGGCGCGCGTATCGCCGGGAACGAAGGTGCCGAGGTCGTGATCATGGACGACGGCTTTCAGAGCCCACGCCTCGTCAAGGACCTCTCCTTCCTAGTCTTTGATGGCGCCAGCGGTGTCGGCAATGGTGCCATGTTGCCAGCAGGTCCTATGCGTGAACCGCTCGGCATCGCGCTCCGTCGGGCGCAAGCCGCCGTCATCATCGGCGACGACCGTCGCGGCCTGACGCGGTATATACCGAAACCGGTAAAGGTGTTTCAAGCCGACATGGTCCCCGTTCCGCCAATGGGTGATACGCCGGGCCGGGTTGTCGCGTTTGCTGGTATCGGTCGCCCGGAGAAGTTTTTTCAAAGCTTGACTGAGGCTGGCTACGACCTCGCCGATACGGTTGCCTTCCCCGATCACAACTTTTTTGCCGCGTCTGAACTCGCAGACCTTCGCACCCGAGCGGAACACTACGGCGCGCGACTGATCACGACGGAGAAGGATTTCGTCCGCCTCACGTCGTTGGAACGCGAAGGCATCACCACCATGGGGCTCGCGCTCCGGTGGCGTGACGAAGCTGCCCTGGATCAATTTCTCAGCGATGAGTTGAATGGCGGAGACTAAGCGATGCCGCGGAGACACCTGACCACTTTCTTCCGTCACCCCGCCGAAGCGCTGGCGGCGGCCGTCTTCTATTGGTTGTTACGCCTACTCCCCATCGATTGGGCCTCCGGGTTGGCCGGCGGATTGGCCCGGTCCATTGGCCCGAAACTTAGGGTCTCAAACCGAGCCCGGCACAATATCGAACACGCCCTCCCGGAACTGGACGCACTCGAACGCGAAACGGTCGTCCGCGAAATGTGGGACAACCTGGGTCGCGTCGTCGGCGAATACCCGCACATGCGGAGACTCCACGCGAGGGGAACAGGCAATCGGCTGGAGATCATTGGAGCGAATTTCATTGACCAGCTCCGCGATGACGATAGGCCTGGGATCTTCATGATGGCGCATTTGGGAAACTGGGAATTTTCAGGCTTAGCGTCCAGCCAGCGCGGCCTCGCCGTGGATCGGGTTTACCGCCAGGCCAACAACCGGTTGACCGAATGGTTGTTGAACCGGGGCCGGGCCAGCATTGAGGGTGCGCTGATCCCGAAGGGACCGGCTGGAGCGAGGCAAATTCTCTCGTCATTGAAGGCCGGCAATCATCTAGCCCTGCTGGTCGATCAGAAGATGAACGACGGCATTCCCGTGCCCTTCTTCGGAGCGGATGCTATGACCGCCCCGGCCCTGGCGCAGCTAGCTCTTCGCCTGACATGTCCGGTGGTGCCGGTGCGAGTCAAACGTCTCAAAGGCGCTAACTTTCAGGTAATTGTTTCCCCGCCCATTGAATTCGCGTCGAGTGGGGATCAACAAGCCGATGTATTAGCCTACATGACCGAAATTAACGAGATTATTGAGGGCTGGATTCGCGACACGCCGGGCCAATGGCTTTGGCTTCACAATCGATGGCCAAAATAACGACCGGACCTACTTCGCCTTCATCGGCCCCGCCAGTAATTGGGGATCCACATGCGTCCCGAACAACGTCACCCCCCAATGCAGATGAGGACCCGTTGCCCGTCCCGTCATTCCGACGCGACCGATCGTGCCCCCTGTCTTCACACGCTGGCCCTCCTTAACTGTAATCTCACTCATATGGATATAAATGCTGGTCAGTCCATGGCCATGGTCCAGCATTACTGTCTTACCGGCGAAAAACATGTCTTGATGAACCAACACGACGCGCCCTGACGCCGCGGCAGCGATCGGTGTACCCTTTGGTGCCGCCACATCGACGCCATTGTGATATTGACGTGGCTTGCCGTTAAGAATTCGCTGGGCGCCGAAGGTCCCGGATAAGCGACCCGTCACCGGCCACTGAAACCCACCCACAAAATCCGTCGCCGCTGTGTCCAACCGCCGCACCTCGCGGATCGCCGCGTTGTCGGCTCGGATACGCGCGAGATCTTCAGGCGCGCGCGGAGTCACCTTTTGGGGAGGCAGACCGTCAATGCGGGAAATTTTGTAGGTCCTCTTCTGGGGCTGGAGCGTGCAGTTCACCAACCCAGACTTCAGCTCTACCGGTTCGGTCGCATCTCGGCTGAAGGCCACCAGAAAAAGCCCCTCTGCAGAAACCCGCACCGGCTTACCCATCACGCTAACCGGTGTGCCGGGCACTACCTGGCCCGTGAGAAGGCCTCCTTGAACAACCTGGCCTTCAAGAGGAATGGCGCAGGCGAGGACAGACGGTGCCGTTGCGAGCCAGATCAAGACCGCAAAAAACAGTGTTCTCAAAGCAACTTCCCCTGCCGGATCTCACTGGCCTTCGATTTCGGTCTAGCTGTTCCACGGGACGTTGCCTTTTGGAGTTTTCCTTCCCTAGTCCCAGTAATTGCCGCACGGGCCGCGCCCTCGGCAAAACGCAATGCAACCTGGTCACCAGGTTGTAAGGCCTTTGCCGAGGTGACAGGCTTCCCCTCGGCATCCGCCACCAGTGCGAAACCACGTTCCAAAATACGTTCGTAGGAATAGCTATCCAGCAGGGCTGATGTCTGGGAAAGCGCGCGTTCGCGGTCTTTCATAGTTTCCCCCAGGGCTCGGACTAACTGCCGGCTTTCCACCGCCAACCGTTCGGCACACATGCGCAGTATGTGACCTGGCTTTCGCAGACTAGCGGCTAACGCCGCCAGATTCTGGCGACGCGAACGTAGACCGGCGCCCAAGGAGTTACGCAATCGCTCTTCCCATTCGTCGAGCCGCTGGGACCGCTCTTCCAGGGCACGCCGGGGGTCGGGCAATCCTCGTGCCAGTCCCTCAAGCCGGAGACTGAGTTCTTGCAGCTGGCGCGTTACTGAGCCTCGCAGACGGATACCGTCATCCGCCACCTGAGCCTGCAGTTCGTGCCGCACAGGTACAACTATTTCAGCAGCCGCCGTCGGGGTCGGCGCGCGGACGTCCGCTGCGAAATCGAGCAACGTGGTATCGGTCTCATGCCCGACGGCGGAAATCAGCGGAATGTCGCTTCGTGCGGCGGCGCGAACGACGATATCCTCATTGAAGGCCCACAGGTCCTCAATACTTCCACCGCCACGGGCAACGATCAGAACGTCCGGGCGCGGCACAGCGCTTGCGTCATCAAGCGCGTTGAACCCCTTGATGGCGTAAGCCACCTGTTCGGCGGCGCCATCGCCCTGAACCGGTACGGGCCAGACCAGCACGCGCCGTGGAAACCGGTCCGCGAGACGATGCAGTATATCGCGGATCACGGCTCCCGTGGGTGAGGTCACGACACCGATCACATCGGGAAGGAACGGCAACTCGCGCTTACGGTCCGCATCGAATAACCCTTCGGCGGCCAACTGCCGGCGGCGGTCCTCCAGATGCTTCAATAGCGCCCCTTCGCCCGCCACTTCGAAGCTTTCGACCACGATTTGATACTTTGACCGGCCCGCATAGGTAGTCAGCCGCCCCGTGGCGATAACCTCCAGACCATCCTCGGGCAACAATCGCAGGCGCGCCGCCGTCCCACGCCAACACACGGCATCCAAGACAGCGTCATCGTCCTTCAACGTCATATAGAGATGGCCCGAAGGCGCGCGCTTGAAACCGGATATCTCGCCGCGTACGCGGACACGTTGAAAAGCGCTTTCCACGGTGGCTTTGAGCATCGTCGATATCTCGCCGACACCCATTTCCGGGAGGTTGTGATCCATGTTTACGGTGGACTGCTCAACGCTCATGACTACAGTATTTATCGTACAAAAACTCAGACCGTGTACAATAGCCAATGACCTCGGACCGGTTATTTTGGGAGAATCTTAAATGAAAGTCCTGGTAGTTGGGTCCGGCGGACGCGAACATGCGCTGTGCTGGGCCATAGCGAAGTCGAAAAAACTCCAGAAGCTCTTCTGCGCGCCCGGCAACGGCGGCATTGCGCAGGTCTGCGAATGCGTGGATATCGGTGCCGAAGACATTTCGGGGATTGTTAACTTCGCCAAGTTGGAGAAAATTGGACTGGTCGTCGTCGGGCCAGAGGCACCCTTGGTGGCGGGCATGGCTGATTGCCTTGAAGATGCCGGCATCAAGGTCTTTGGCCCCAGCGCCGAAGCCGCCATGATCGAAGGCTCAAAGGGAATGATGAAGGATCTTTGCGCCAAGTACGATATCCCCACCGCCAACTACGCCCGGTTCGACGAATGCAACGCAGCGAAGGAATACATCCGCGCCCACGGTGCGCCGATCGTCGTTAAGGCGGACGGCCTCGCGGCTGGCAAGGGCGTGATCCTCTGCCGCAACGAGAATGAGGCCTACGCCGCCATCGATCACATCATGACCGAAAATGCCTTCGGTAACGCTGGGGCCGAAGTTGTTATCGAAGAATTTATGACCGGCGAAGAGGCCAGTTTCTTCGCTCTGGTCGACGGTAAACACACGTTACCCTTGGTCGCCGCCCAAGACCACAAGGCCGTCGGCGACGGCGACGAAGGTCCTAACACCGGCGGTATGGGCGCCTATTCACCGGCCCCAATCGTTGACAAGGCTATGGCCAAAACCATCATGGAAACCATCATTGAGCCGACCATTCGCGGCATGGCCGCCGATGGCACGCCTTACAAGGGCGTCTTGTTCGCAGGACTGATGATTACCGACGCAGGACCGAAACTGATCGAATACAACTGCCGCTTCGGTGATCCGGAGTGTCAGGCCCTGATGGTGCGTTTGGAGAGCGATCTATTAGAGGTCCTTTTGGCCGCTGTGGCGGGCGAACTGGACAAGGTGGAATTGAAATGGAGCCGCAATGCGGCGCTGACCGTGGTCATGGCCGTGAACGGCTACCCCGGCAGCTATGAGAAGGGTTCGGAGATCAAGGGCATCGACGACGCTGAAGCCGGTGGCGCCGTGGTCTTTCACGCTGGCACCAAAACCGATGGCGAGAAGATCCTGGCCAACGGCGGGCGCGTCCTGAATGTGACGGCGCTGGCCCCGGATGTGGCAAAGGCGAAGGCGAAGGCCTACGACGCGGTCGCCAAGATCGATTGGCCAGAAGGCTTCTGTCGTGGCGATATCGGATGGCGAGCCATCGACCGCTAGCCATTTCGCACCGCCGCCCCCATATCACCATGGAAGAGACAAACGACAGACATCAGGAGTCAATAATGGCTGACATCGACGATCAAACTCGGATCGAATTGGAAGCTGCCGCGTTTCGCGGCTTGGTCAAGCACCTGCAGAAACGCACCGACGCCCAGAACATCGATATAATGAACCTGGCTGGCTTCTGCCGGAATTGCTTATCCAAATGGTACATGGCCGAAGCGGAAGTCCGCGGCATTAAAATATCCTACGACGAGGCCCGTGAAGTAATCTACGGAATGCCCTACGGCGAGTGGAAGGGCCAACATCAAGCAAAAGCCTCTGACGAGCAGATGCAGAAGTTTGAAGAGACTAAGCCGCTGCACGCTGACATCAGCGGCCACAACTAAGGCTGACGAACATCGTTGATCCCTTACTCGAACTATGGCCGCATTGCGGGTATCGATTGTTGCAACCCGACGATAATGGGTGCCTAACAATCACCGACAATTTTCTGCGCGCCTACTGGCAGCGCCCCGAGGTAGCGCCGGTAGAGGAATCTTGTCGCGCAGAGCTGGCGCTGCACGCAGAACTCATCGATAATCCGCGCCGCGCCGTTAGCGGCAAAGATTTGACCGCCTTCTCCGACCCGGACGCGGTGGAGAATTATCGGGTGGTCCTGGATTTTCGCGATCGCTTGGTCGCAGCGGGTACCTTGGAATCTGCCTATCTCGATCTGTTCCGGGAAGGGCCCGTGGCCATCCCACCACTGTTCATTGACCAGATGGCCCAGATTCTCGCGCGGCATATCGTCGGTGCCAACCGCGACCCGTTCCGCGCCCGTGCCGCGGAACTCATGTTCCGTGAACAACAGGCGACACTTTTGGACGGCGCAATCCTACTTGGCGATAAGGAGACCGTCGATATGCTTGGCGCCCGAAACGAAAAGGACGGCGGGTTCGGCACTATGGGTAAACTTCTGGTCGAGGGCGGAGTCAAGCCTCGCCAAGTTGAACTAGACGTGCTTATGGAAGACACGGCCGCCGAGCGCTATTGGCCGGAGAACGAAAAGTTCGACACGGTTCTGGATCTGACCTTCGGGCGGCCGGGGCTAGACGCCTTGTGCCGAGTCTTAGAACTCTGGGTGCACCACCTCCTTCAGGCCGAAGTCAGCATTCAACCGGTCGAACAAATCAATGACGAACGATGGGTCTGGCACGTTGGTCTGGATGTGGAGGCGACCGCCTTGCTGAACGATCTCTACGAGGCGAAGGACATCGATGAGGCGCGGCTGGAGAGCCTGCTGTCTCTGTTCCGCCTGGAATTCAGGGATCAGAGCCTGATGAAAGCTAGCATCGCCGGACGGCCCGTATATTTAGCTTTGTGCAAGAGCGACGATGGTCGCGTTCGGATGAAACCTCAGAATCTAGCCATAAACCTACCGCTGGCGCCTAAATCTTAATCTGTGCAGCAAATATTAAGGTTCTAGACCGCCGTCAGCCAACCCCGCGCATCCTCAGCAGCACCGGTGGCTATATCAAAGTAGATTTCCGTCAGTTGGCCAGCTAGAGGACCAATTTTTCCCGTGTCGACGGGTATGCCATCGATGCTCGTGATCGGCGAAATCTCCCAAGCGGTACCGCAGTAGAAGGCTTCTTCACAGGCATAGAGTTCGGAGCGATCGACATCGCGCTCAATCGTTTCCAGACCCAGCTCATCGCGCAGAATCTGGATTACCGTATCACGCGTGATGCTCTCCAGGATATTCGACGTAATAGACGGCGTCACCGGCACGCCATCGCGAACCATGAAAAAACACATGCCGGGCCCCTCCGCCACATGGCCTTTCTGGTTCATCATCAAAGCCGCGCCATAACCGTCATGGCGCGCCTGTAAAGAAGCCATACGCGAGTTGTTATAGTTAGCGTTCGCCTTGACCCGCGTCGGCATGGCAAGGTCGGCAACCCGTTGCCAAGAACTGACCTGTATTGCCACGCCCGATTTAACGGTGTCCTTGATGCCGCTGGGTACGGCCGTCACGGCGTATTCGATGGGCCCGAGCGCTCCCACGGGCCCATGTCCGTCCACATAGACAACGGGTCGAATATGAACATGTTCCGTAAAGGCGTTGCGGCGCATTACCTCCAAGATCGGTTCTGCCATTTCTTCCCGCGTGAATATCCGATCGAAGCGCATCACCCGTTGCGAATACTCCAATCGCTTGAGATGTTCGTCGAGACGGAACAAGACCATTTCACTGCGGGCATCTGACCAATAGCCCCGGATACCTTCAAAGACGCCAGCGCCATATTTCATCGCCGGTGAGAACACATGCACCTTGGCGTCCTGCCAAGGCCGGTAATCGCCTTCAAAGTAGGTGATCAGGTCTTCCTTATCTCGGGGTTCAGACATTATTTAAACTCCATCTATCGCGAAAGTCAGATAATCTATACTTGAGGGACGTAAATGCTAAAATGTGAAGCCATTCATTAAAAATTTAATGACAAAGGCAGAATGATCGATGTCTTCTTCAAAATATATAGTGGCAGAATGAGCATTTCTCGTGACGCGGATCTATGAAATTTCTCCTAAAACTAGCGGACTTTCGGTCTTCAAGGCACCGACGCAGCCGGTTCACTAGGCCGTATCGGCGGCGATGTCGACGATCAAATGGAGCATGCACGCCAACGCCTTCTCGCCCTGCGACGCATCTATGCTTTAGCAAGCATCCATGGTGTATCTCCGGGCAAACCGGACGACTTGCGAAATCTGCAAACTGAGACCATATCTTCGCGAAAAATCAGGGCCGGGCGCATCGCGCGGACCTATGGGATGTTTAATAATGGGAAGACAGACCGATGACAAAGGAAACATTCACATTCCAGGCCGAAGTATCGAAGCTCCTCGATATTGTTGCCCACGCACTCTATAGCCAAAAAGAAATCTTTATTCGCGAGCTAATTTCGAACGCATCGGATGCCTGCGACAAGCTGCGTTACGAATCGTTGACCAACCCAGGCCTCACCGGGGGCTCGGGCGCTTACCAGATTACGCTCACAACAAACAAAAAGGCGAAGACGCTGACCGTCTCAGATAATGGAATTGGGATGAACCGTGACGACCTGGTGGAGACACTGGGCACTATCGCGCGTTCCGGTACCCAAGCATTCATGGATACACTCACCCAGGCAAAGGCCGCCAAAGATAAAAAGAAAAATGGCGCCAACACATCCGACATCGATTTGATTGGGCAATTCGGCGTCGGATTCTACTCTTCCTTCATGGTCGCTGAGCGGGTGGAAGTGGTGACCCGCAAAGCCGACGAGGAAGCCGCCTGGCTTTGGATTTCGGACGGCACTGGTGAATTCACCATCGACGAAACTACGCGCGACCAACACGGGACCGATGTCACAGTCTACCTGAAGAAGGAAGACAAGGAGTTCCTGGAACCGCAGCGGATCAAACACATTGTCAAAACCTATTCCGATCACATCGGCATTCCCATCATCCTGGCAGGCGTCAAAAAGGATGAGGAAGACCAAACCCTGAACCAAGCTTCAGCCCTGTGGACCAGGGAGAAGCGGGACATCTCGGATGAGGATTACAAAGAGTTTTATCATCATGTCGGCCAAATGTGGGATGAGCCGTGGCTGACCCTCCACAATCGAATCGAGGGCGTCATATCCTACACCAACCTATTGTTCATTCCCTCTAGCCGGCCGTTCGACCTGTTCAATCCAGAACGCAAGGCGCACCTGAAACTCTATGTGAAGCGGGTTTACATTACGGATAACTGTGATGAATTGCTACCGGGATACATGCGGTTCGTCCGTGGTGTTGTGGATTCGGAAGATATCCCGCTTAACATCAGCCGGGAGATGCTGCAGCACAATCCGGCTTTGGAAAAGATCAAAAAGGCGTTGACCAAACGCGTCTTCAACGAGTTGAAGAAAAAGGCGGAGAAGACCCCAGACGAATACGCCAAGTTCTGGGACAACTTTGGTGCCGTAATGAAAGAGGGGCTCTATGAGGATTTCAACAACCGCGATATGCTTTTGGAATTGGCGCGGTTCCGGTCCACTACCCAAGAAGGACTAATTAGTTTGAAAGACTATGTGGAGCGCATGCCCGACGGCCAGGACGCCATCTTCTACATCGCCGGAGAAGACGCTGAGGCCATCGCCCAAAGCCCGCAATTGGAGGGCTTCAAAGCGAAGGGCATCGAGGTTCTGTTGTTGACGGACCCAGTCGATGAATTCTGGATACCCTCTATCGGCACGTTCGAAGAGAAAACCTTCAAGTCCGCGACCCGTGGCGGCGCTGATCTCTCAGCAATCGGTAAGAACAAATCGAATAGCGATGCCAAATCAGAAGATGGCGCAACATCCGACGGCGGGCCCGATAATGCCAAGGTCGAGCCGCTGATCGCCGCGTTCAAAGTTGCCTTGGGCGACAAGGTCAAGGATGTGCGCGCGTCGGAGCGCCTAACCGACAGTCCGGTTTGCCTGGTTGCCGATGACGGCGACATGGACATGAACATTGAGCGCCTGCTGAAACAGCACAATCAGCTGTCGGACTCTACGCCGCGGGTTCTGGAGATTAATGCCGACCATGCGCTGATCACGAAACTCGCAAAAAAAGCCAAGGCAGCGGAAGGCATTGATGCCGCCGTCGAAGAGGCGGCGTTCCTTCTGTTGGATCAAGCCCGCATTGTGGAAGGTGAACCAATTGCGGACCCTTTAGCCTTCTCCCGACGTATGGCGGCGGTGATGGAAAAGGGGCTTGGCACCTAAGCGGCCGCAACTCAGCAGTTCTACTTGACGTGACGCAGTTCCTCGGACCTTTCACCGTATAGTGTCATCAACCTATGGATAATGGGATCGGCCAACTCTTCCTCGAGCGTACACGTGCTCTCAAGGGCCTGGCCCGACCTCATCGCAATCGTTGCCACCCCTTGAAGCGATAGCAGTTTTCGTGCAAGACAACTTAGCCTTGACCCATCTTTCGGTTCAGGCTTGAGTACAGCGCCTACATTCTTCAATATGCGTCGGCTTGTGCCCGGACTGGAAAAAATAAATATCCGAGCATTGGAGAGGTGGCGAACCCGGATCAGCCGGGGCGTGAATGTGAGCAAAACGGCCGGAACCGGATAACCATGTCCGATATCACGCCGGCGGCAGGGGGGAGACGACCGAGATGACTGATCAGGCATCGGGGCGGGTTGAGCACGACACAATTCCGAAGCTTCTGGAACACAACGTCAAGGTTCGCGGCGACAATCCTGCCATGCGCGAGAAGGATTTCGGCATCTGGCAAAGTTGGACCTGGGCGGAAGCCGCGGATGAGATTCGCGCACTTGCTTGCGGCCTCAAGGCAATCGGTCTCAATGAAGGCGACAAGATCGTCGTCTGCGGCGACAACCGCCCGCATCTTTATTTCGCGATAACCGCCATCCAGGCCGCCGGTGGCGTGCCGGTCCCTGTCTACCAGGATTCCGTCGCAGAAGAGATGCAGTATATTTACGAACACGCAGAGGCCCGTTTTTCGATCGTCGAAAACCAAGAGCAGGTCGACAAGATCATCGAAATCATGGACCGCACCCCCGCCCTGGAGAGGATCATATACAATGATCCAAGGGGCCTTCGAAACTATACCCAGGCGTTCCTAATGCAATATTCTGCGGTTCAGGATCAGGGTCGCGAGTTCGACACGGCAAACCCCAGCTTCTACGCCAACAGCGTTGCCGCGAAATCCGGCGACGATACGTCTATAATGCTCTACACGTCCGGTACCACGGGCCGGCCGAAAGGCGTGATGTTGAGCTACAACAACATGATCAAGAACGGTCAGAATTGCGCCGAGATGGAAGGTCTTAACGAAACCGACAGCATGCTGGCCTATTTGCCCATGGCCTGGATCGGCGACAATATCTTTTCGCACGCCCAGGCCTATGTCTGTGGCTACTGCGTGAACTGCCCTGAGAACTCGGATACGGTTCTCGAGGACCTGCGCGAGATCGGCCCTACCTACTTCTTTGCCCCGCCCAGCATCTTCGAGAACATTCTGACCTCGGTGATGATCCGGATAGAAGACGCGGCCGGCTGGAAGCAGCGCATGTTCCATTATTTCATGGACGTAGCGAAGCGGGTGGGATTGGATATCCTGGATGGGAAACCCGTGTCGTCGGGTGATAGGTTCCTTTACTGGCTCGGCGGCAAACTTGA
>DFRF01000106.1:28067-28259 GCA_002378125.1 Rhodospirillaceae bacterium UBA3470
TGGCTCGGCGGCAAACTTGTCTACGAGCCGCTGAAGAACGTTCTTGGCCTGTCCAGCGTACGCCTAGCTTACACCGGCGGCGTGGCCATTGGGCCCGACATTTTTATGTTCTTCCGTTCGCTCGGCCTCAACCTGAAGCAAATTTACGCATCCACTGAAGCCTCCGTTTTTATCACTATTCAGCGCAATGGC
>DFRF01000154.1 GCA_002378125.1 Rhodospirillaceae bacterium UBA3470
GGACAGAGCGGCGTCGGGAAATCGCGACGGCTTACGGTGAAGGACTTGCTGGCGGAAAATTGATTCCACCGCATGTTCCTAATTGGGCCGAACCTGCGTGGCATCTCTACGTTGTTCGATCGCCTAGGCGAGATGCTCTGCAGGCGCGGCTGAAGGACGCAGGGATTGGCACATTAATCCACTACCCAATTCCGCCTCATATGCAGATAGCATACGCCGAGCTGGATTTCTCTGCCGATGCTTTTCCAGGGGCGAAGCAACTCGCGCGAGAAGTGTTGAGTCTTCCTATTGGGCCGCACTTGCTGCGTAACGATGTAAGAGAGATAATGCGCGTTATCGCCGACGAATTAGATGCCTGCCCCGATAATATTATATTTTCGCGCGAGTAAATCGCTGTGAAAGGGGCTTCTTACAAAACAATTTTGCGATCATCCTCGATTATGGGGGGAGCATCTCTCCTAAACATCTTGTTTGGACTGATCAAAATAAAATTCGTGGCAGTATTTCTCGGACCGGCGGGTGTGGGTCTAATAGGGTTGTATCAAAGCTTAGTTCAAACCGGATCGCAGTTTGCATCGCTTGGCTCTGCGACAGTTGGCACGCAACAAATCGCCGCCGCTGCTAACGACGGCGACGCTGCGGTCGACACGGTGCGCCGTGCGTTGTTTTGGGGAACGATTGCCCTTTCTGTGATGGGGGCGCTAATTTTCTTAGCATTCAGCGGGACGATTGCTAGTTACGTCTTGAAGGTGCCGGAGCAGCGCAGCGATGTTGCGTGGTTGTCCTTGGGAGTGGCGTTGACGGTTGCGGCAGGGGCTCAAACCGCGTTGCTGACGGGGCTGCGCCGAGTCAAAGACCTAGCTTTGCTCCAAGTCGGAGCCGGCTTTAGTGCGTGCGTGTTCGGTATGGCGGCGGTGTGGCTTTGGGGAAGCGCTGGGATTTTGGTGTTCGTTCTTGCGATGCCCATCGTGACTTTCGCAATCGGCCTCTTTTTTGCTTCGCGTGTTGGTCGACCGCGTGGGGCTCGCTCCAGCTTTATAGGAATTACCCGAAAATGGAGCCAATTCGCGCGTCTTGGCGTCGCATTTATGCTGAGCGGGGTCGTCACCATACTGGGGAGACTAGCCGTCCAGACTCTCGTTCAACGAGACCTAGGGCCAGAGGCGCTCGGTCAATTCCAAGCTTCTTGGTCAATCGGCATGACCTACCTCGGCTTCGTCCTTGGCGCGATGACTACCGACTATTTCCCGAGGCTGAGTGGTGCGATCGGCGATCACCCTAAGGCTACGCGCTTGGTTAATGAGCAAACCGAAGTGGCGCTTATCCTGTCCGGCCCGGTGCTCGTGGCTATGTTGGCTTTGGCACCAATCGTAGTGCGTCTGTTGTATACGCCGGAATTTAGTCCCACCGTTGACATCCTGCGCTGGCAACTTCTCGGAGACATTCTCAAAATTATTAGCTGGCCAATCGGGTTCGTGCTCTTGGCTTCAGGCTCTGGGCGGCTTTTCATTTTTAGCGAAGCGATAGGTGTTGGCGTTTTCGTTATTTTTACGGCATTGTTGATTCCCGTGGTCGGCGTATCTGGAGCCGGTATTGGTTTCCTGTTTCTCTATATTTTTTACTTGCCTACTGTCTGGATATTCGCTCGGTTACTAATTGGATTCCGATGGAGCTCAGCGGTTAAGCGTTTGACGGTTGTTGTGATTGTCGCCGCCGGGGTCACCGACATCCTCGCACGTTTCAACGATTTTTGGGGTGGTCTCGTAGGGGTAACTTTGGCAATTTTTTTGGCTATCTCAGGTTTTATCCATTTGTCGCGGAAAACGGAGTATGACGGCGGCATTGGTCGCCGCATCCAACGGCTGCGTTTCTTTTTTAAATCTTCTGAAAGATGAGTCGATCGAAACCCCTCGATTCCTGGCGAAAAACGTTTTAGGGTCGTTATAAGGAAAGTTATGCGAATTCTTATACCTATTCTAGGATTCGGGCCCCAGGGTGGTTATCGGGTTCTCTCAGAACTGGCGAACGCATGGATCAGGCTTGGACATAATTGCGCGTTTCTCGTCCCATCTAGCTCGGCAGATCCTTACTTCCCAACAGTCGCAAAAATATTGCGATGCGACCCAAAAGGGCGGATCGTTGACACACGCGGTGATCAAAGAGGATCCGGTTTGAAAAATATTATCAGTCTCTTTTCCGGACTGGAGCGGATAGGAAAAGAGTATGATGTAGTCTTCGCAAACCACAGCCTCACTGCTTGGCCGGTGCGTTGGAGTAAGGTGGGAAAGGCGA
The DNA here is from genome assembly GCA_002378125.1 of Rhodospirillaceae bacterium UBA3470. GTDB lineage: Bacteria > Pseudomonadota > Alphaproteobacteria > Rhodospirillales > Casp-alpha2 > UBA3470. The sequence continues at coordinate 2,293 of DFRF01000154.1, forward strand.
AAAAATTTTACTATATTCAGGCGTATGAACCAAATTACTATCCGTTTACAAGGCGTCCAATTAAGTTCGCTCTGGCTAAAATGTCTTATCTTTTAAATCTTCGACAAATTAGTAATTCATCCTCCTATAAGTCTGTAGGGTTTAGGCCCCTAGACATCATTCCACCTGGAGTGGATCTTTCGATCTTCACTCCAAAGTCGTCTCCAGGGAGCTTTAGGTCACAAGACAGCATTAATGTTGGCACAATCGGACGTACCGAGCCTTATAAAGGCACCGCTACTGCGCTTATGGCCTATCGACATCTCCGCAAGGAAGAGCCGCGGCTGCGCATGCGTGTCGGTTTCGGAAACGTCGCCAAGGCTGACGATATTACTATAGTCCCGATCAAGGGAGACTCGGAACTGGCCTCCTTTTACAGGTCGGTCGATATCTTGGTTGTGTCATGTGTCGGACAACATGGCGCTCCTCATTATCCCTTGATAGAGGCGATGGCTTGTGGAACGCCAGTTGTTCATACTAGCTACTATCCAGGAAAATGGGACAACAGCTGGGAAGCCGAGGATACGTCGGTCGAAGCGGTATCCGCAGCAATCCAGAAAGTTATCAGCGCGCCGTTGGAAGAGCGGATCGCACGTTCGACTACAGCGCGGAAATACGTCGAGAAGACCCTCGGATGGGACCCTGTTGCGCAACGTTTTTTGAAGCATTTCGCGGCCTAATTAATTGGGGTTATGCTTCTTAGTTGGTGTATCTCTGACTGTCCTTGAGGCTTGAATGTCACGCCAGTCTCGCTAATCTCTGAGCTGGATGCAATTATCATGTCTGCAGTCGCGAAATTGACAGTCAAGCAGTGGTGGCTCAGAAATCGTGGCACCCATGTCACTACCGGTTTCACCCTCATTAGTAATGACGTTGGGGCCGTTTATTCGGCTCTGTTCCTTCCTGCAATTTTCTTGCCATGGGCCCCCATCTTTGTCTGTGGCCGCTCCAAGGATAATAGTTTCGACCAAGTGGTGTTGGCGTGACGAGAATTTCGCCAGCCTATGTACAAAGTTTTAGGGGGCGCCGAGTGAATGATGGAAGGTAAATATATTCGATCCGTCCAAGGTAAGAAAAGGTTACGCTACGCTGTCGACCTTGTTCTATGGTCCTGTTTGGCGGCATTGACCGTAGTTCTTCCAAATGCATTTAAGCAGGTCGCAGTTTCTGTACTTATAGCGACTGCGGCATACTACCTTGTTTTAAGAGGCACTAGGCTGAGCGTACGGCTTTCATTGATTTGGGCGGCGAGTGCCTTTGTGACAATATTTTATTCACTAATCGGATTGTTAAATGGTGCGCCGGATGAGGCTATAAGGCAAGTTATCGTTGTTTATATTTTGAGCCCGCTTCTTTGGCTTTTTGCACTGAAGGGTGCGTTGGAAAAGTTTGGTCTCGCAGTGGTTGTTAATTTTCTCGTGACTCTAACTGTGCTCGCTATTTTTTCTCAGGCATTCTATTTTTGGGCAATTTCGTCTCATCGCTTTTCAGATATCCTCTTTTTGATGGCTGGTGAGCCAAACCTCGATTATTCAAATAATCGAGTCGCTGCGGTGATGTTTGTCTTTGGCTCCATGACTTTTTTGTATGCGGGGTTATTTGCGTCGCCGGAAACAGTGCGCTGGAAGCCGCTGCGCTTGCTACTTCTTTTCGGCTCCTTTGTGTCTGTGCTTACCTCTGGCCGCGGTGCGCTGGTTTTGAGCATTTTTTTTGGTGTTTCTATTTACCTTGTCACTTCGGTCCGACGGACCGGGGCTGTACGGAAGGCGTTGATATTAAATGCTCTCGTTTTATTGGTTTCCTCGCTGGTTGGAAGCTATGTACTTTTGGCTTTTTATGACATTAATGTTTTTGGGCCAGTTCAGGATGTTTGGGGTAAGATTTCCTCCGGGGGCGGGGAGGGTCGCAAAAGCTATTTGCCCTTACTAATTGAAGGCTCAGCGGACCATTTTTTCCTAGGTGCTGGGCACGGAATAGGTGTGGATTTTTCGGTTAGTGAGGACTTTCCATGGCGTTATGAGGTTGTCGGCGCCGCCGATTTGTTTCGAGTCGGCATTTTAGGCCTACTTGTCTACGCCTCCCCGTTCTTGATTTCTCTGAGGTCAGCGTTCGTTTTGAATTCCAGGAGGCGGCTTGATCGATATGAGAAATATCTTCTAGGTGCATTGGTCGCTGAAATTTTTATCGCGAACACAAATCCATATATCGAGGCGGTTGTTTTTCAATGGATGTTTGTTCTTCCATGTGTCTATTTTATTGATCAGGTGAATCTGAGAAGCTTTCGTCGCTCAGTTAATGGATAATCTTATGCAAACGGACATCATTATCGTGAACTGGAACTCTGGTTCACAACTTCAAACCTGCGTCGAAAGCGTGCGCTCTTATGGGCGGGGCCATGTCCAACGTTGCATTGTCGTAGACAATGGCTCGCAGGATGGCTCGGCTGATTTCCTTTCCGACGTGGACGATGTCGAGCTCGTAGATGCAGGTCAGAATCTTGGTTTCGGCAAGGCTTGCAACCTTGGGGCTGCTCACGGGGAAAGCCCGTACATTTTATTTCTGAATCCAGACGCGTTCCTGCTGCCGGGCTCACTCGAGCTCCCGCTCGATTTTATGGCGCAAGCTGAAAACCGAAAAGTTGGTGTGGTTGGTATTGCCCTCACTAACGATACTGGAGATGTGCAGAGGTCGTGTGCACGCTTCCCGACGCCTTTAGGTTTGGTTGCGATGAGTATCGGTCTGAAGCGTTTAGTGCCCACATTGGGAACGCACATGTCCGATTGGGATCACGATGAAAGTCGGACCGTTCCGCATGTGATCGGCGCATTCTACCTGATCCGACGTAGCGTCTTCGAGGCACTTGATGGATTCGACGAACGGTTCTTCGTCTACCTCGAAGACCTAGATCTCTCATTGCGTGTTAGTAAGGCCGGGTATCGTTCGCACTTCCTGAGAGAAGCGGAAGCCTTCCACGAAGGCGGCGGCGTGTCTTCGCAGGTTAAGGGGCATCGGCTATTCTATTCTTTGCGAAGCCGCATCCAATACGCGTTTAAGCATTTCTCGCTCCTCTCGGCCTTGGGAGTTGCGATGGCCACTCTGCTGGTCGAACCGCTGACCCGGCTGGGGCAGCTCGTGGTCCAGAGACGCTGGGGAGAGATCGGCGATTTGCGGCGCGGTGTCGGCAAGCTGTGGCTCTGGGCGCTTGGCGAGGTCCATTTGATGCCGCGCCATCATAGATCATCGTGGAACCGGAAGACCTAATGAAACTCACCATCCTCTCGCGCTACACGCGCCTGGGCGCGTCCAGTCGGCTTCGGACTATGCAATACCTGCCCGCTCTGAAAGAGGCGGGTTTCGAAGTCGAATTGGCGTCGTTTTTCGATGACACCTACCTCAAGGCGCTCTACGGCGGAAAACGTGATACGGGTGGCGTTGGTCGGTTCGTGCTAGACCGCATCCGCCAATGTCGTTCTGCTAAAGATAGCGACCTTATCTGGGTTGAGAAAGAGGCTCTTCCCTGGGCGCCGTGGATCGTTGAAAATTTGGTAATGCCGCGTGGTGTCGAAGTCGTTAGCGATTACGATGACGCGGTATTCCATCGCTACGATCGGCATCGACGGGCGATCGTGCGCGGTAGTCTCGGAAGCAAGATTGACCAAGTTATGGCCCACTCGACGCTGGTAACCGCGGGAAATCGATATTTGGCCGACAGAGCGTGCCAAGCCGGAGCGCCCTGGGTCGAGATCGTCCCAACTGTGGTCGATGCACACGCCTATCAGCCAGCTACCGCTGAGCGCCCTGACCGGCAGCTGCGCATTGGCTGGATCGGTACACCACAAACTTGGGCGAAATACGGCGTCCCCCGGATGGCATTCTTCGAACAGCTGGCTCGAGAGCACGATATACGATTTCACCTAGTGGGTGCGCGCCTCACTTCTGGCCGAGAGGGACCATTCGATTATGTCCCCTGGTCTGAAGAAGAAGAGATTAAGGCAATCCAGGACATGGACATTGGGATTATGCCGCTGATGGACGATCCGTGGGAGCGTGGCAAAAATGGCTATAAAATAATTCAATATATGGCGTGTGGACTGCCGGTAGTCGCCTCTCCCGTGGGCGTGAACACCGAGATCGTCCGAGTAGGAGAGAACGGCCTGCTTGCGAGTTCCGAGGGTGAGTGGCGTGAAGCGCTCGCCACCCTGATAACCGACGCGAAGCTGCGGCAGAAAATGGCAAGAGCTGGGCGACAGCGTGTGGTCGATACATACTCTATTCAGGTTCAAGGGCCTCGTGTCGCTAGCTTGCTCATGAAGGTCGCAAAGCGGTCTGCCCGAAAATGAAACGATCCCATCGGATGTTCGGGCTGCACGAAACAATCACTTAGTGGGAGCTGCATGCTTACAGAATTTACACGTATTGACGATATTCTGCTGATCACCCCGAAGAGATTCGGCGATCACCGCGGATTTTTCTCCGAGAGCTATTCGGCGAAGCGATTTGCCGAAGCCGGGATCGATATCGATTTTGTGCAGGACAATCATTCGGTCTCGGAGACCGTGGGCACCGTGCGCGGGCTGCATTTTCAAGCGCCACCCCATGCGCAGGCGAAGCTGGTGCGTTGCGGCCGTGGGCGGCTCTGGGACGTTGCGGTGGATATCCGCAAGGGCAGCCCGACCTACGGCCAGTGGTTCGGCACCGAATTGAGCTTCGAGAACGGCAAGCAGCTCCTGATCCCGGCGGGCTTTGCGCATGGGTTCGTCACGCTCGAGCCGGGTACCGAGATCGTCTACAAATGCTCAGATTACTACGCGCCCGAATGCGAAGGCGCGATCCGCTGGGACGACCCGGATCTGAGCATCGACTGGCCGCTTTCCGCAGGAATAGAGCCTGTTTTGTCCGGCAAGGATGCCGAGGCGCCACTTTTCTCCGGGTTCGACAGCCCCTTCAGATGGGAGGGCGCAGCATGAAGATCCTCGTCACCGGCGGTGCCGGGTTCATCGGCTCCGCGGTCGTCCGTCTCGCCGTCTCGCGCGGGCATGAGGTGGTGAACCTCGACGCGCTGACCTATGCCGCCTGCCTCGAGAACGTCGCGCCCGTCGCCGACAGCCCGCTTTACGCCTTCGAGCAGGCTGATATCCGCGATCCCGAGGCGCTGACGGCGATCTTCGCCCGCCACAAGCCCGACGCGGTGATGCATCTCGCGGCCGAAAGCCATGTCGACCGTTCGATCGACGGCCCCGGTGCCTTCATCGAGACCAACGTGATGGGCACCTACAACATGCTGCAGGCGGCACGCAGCTTTTGGGAGGGTGAAGGTCGCCCCGAGAGCTTCCGCTTCCACCACATCTCGACCGACGAGGTATATGGCACGCTCGGGGCCACGGGCCAGTTCACCGAAGAGACGCCCTACGCGCCGAACAGTCCCTATTCCGCCTCGAAAGCGGGCTCGGATCATCTCGTGCGCGCCTGGCACGAGACCTATGGGCTGCCGGTGGTGCTCACCAATTGCTCGAACAATTACGGCCCCTTCCACTTCCCCGAAAAGCTGATCCCGGTCGTCATCCTCAACGCACTCGCGGGCAAGCCGCTGCCGATCTACGGCGACGGGTCCAACGTGCGCGATTGGCTCTATGTGGAAGATCACGCCGATGCGTTGCTTCTGGTGCTGAAGAAGGGCGCCTTGGGTCGCAGCTACAATATCGGCGGCGAGAACGAGCGGTCGAACCTCGAGCTGGTTCAGACGATCTGCACCATTCTCGAC
>DFRF01000148.1:0-273 GCA_002378125.1 Rhodospirillaceae bacterium UBA3470
AAGACGGCGCAACCTAGCGAAGCCAACGACCGACTTCAAGCGGGAGTTCACCTGAAAATCACGGTGATTTGACTTTCTGAACTTTCTCAGACCAAAGTAAGTATCGGCTATTCGCTGGTCTTAAGCGCGGCCAGAAAAGCGGATTGGGGAATTTCCACGTTGCCGAATTGGCGCATCTTCTTTTTCCCCTTCTTCTGTTTTTCCAGAAGCTTCTTCTTCCGGGTGATATCGCCACCGTAGCACTTCGCAGTCACGTCCTTGCGCATGGCGCTC
>DFRF01000148.1:612-838 GCA_002378125.1 Rhodospirillaceae bacterium UBA3470
GATGACCTTGCCGCCTATGGCCGCTTGCACGGCGATCTTGAATAGTTGGCGGGGGATCAGGTCTTTAAGCTTGTCGCAGATGGCGCGACCGCGGCTTTCGGCGTGGCTCTCGTGAACGATGAAGCTTAGCGCATCTACCGGTTCCTGGTTGACTAAGATGGAGACCTTGACCAGATCGCTCTGGGTATAGTCCAGCAACTCGTAATCGAAGCTGGCGTATCCGCGC
>DFRF01000148.1:1201-1524 GCA_002378125.1 Rhodospirillaceae bacterium UBA3470
AGAAGTCGAACACCACCTCGTTCAAGGGTAGGCGATAGATGGCCATTGCCCGGTTGCCGACGTAGGTAAGTTCCATTTGCTCGCCGCGCCGTTCCTCGCATAATTGTAGGATCGAGCCCAGGTATTCGTCTGGCACCATGACGGTGGCCTTGATCCAAGGCTCTTCGATATAATCAATCTGGGTTGGGTCCGGCATGTCGACGGGGTTGTGAAGTTCCAGCAGCGTGCCGTCGTTCTTGTAAATGCGGTAGACAACGCTGGGCGCCGTAGTGATCAGGTCCAGGTCGAACTCCCGCTCTAGGCGTTCCTGGACGATCTCCAGG
>DFRF01000148.1:1839-12254 GCA_002378125.1 Rhodospirillaceae bacterium UBA3470
GTTCCTGGACGATCTCCAGGTGCAGAAGGCCTAGGAAACCACAACGGAAACCAAGGCCTAGGGCTGCCGAGGTCTCTGCCTCGAAATGGAAGCTAGCGTCGTTCAGGTGCAGCTTGTCGAGGCTGTCGCGAAGGTCCTCGTACTGCCCGGTATCAACGGGAAACAGGCCGCAGAAGACGACTGGCACGGAGGGCACGAAGCCTGACAGCGGCTCCTCCGCCGGCCGTTTGTCGTCGGTGATGGTGTCCCCCACCGACGTGTCCGCAACGGTCTTGATGGCGGCGGTGATGAAACCTACTTCGCCGGGACCCAGTTGGTCGGCCATTTCCGCCTTAGGTGTGAAGTAGCCGACGCGCTCTACCTGGTGCGCTGCGCCGGTAGCCATCATGCGGATCTTCATCCCTTTCTTGAGGGCACCTTCGCGAACCCGGACTAGGATCATAACGCCTAGGTACGGATCGTACCAGCTGTCCACCAGGAGCGCCTTCAATGGCGCGTCAGGATTGCCTTCCGACGGTGCCGGTAGGCGTTTCACTAGGGCGTCCAGGACTAACTCAACGCCTTGCCCCGTCTTTGCGGAAATCTCCAGTGCATCGGTGGTATCGATGCCCACCACTTCTTCAATCTGCGCTTTGATGTGATCTGGTTCGGCGGCAGGCAGGTCGATCTTGTTGAGCACGGGAATGATCTCGTGATCATTGTCGACGGCCAGGTAGACATTGGCCAGGGTCTGCGCCTCAACGCCCTGGGTGGCGTCGACCACCAGAAGAGAGCCCTCGCAAGCGGCCAGCGACCGGCTAACCTCATAGGTGAAGTCCACATGGCCCGGCGTATCCATCAGGTTTAGGATATAGGTCTCCCCGTTCTTCGCCTTGTATTCGAGGCGCACGGTTTGAGCTTTGATGGTGATGCCGCGCTCGCGCTCGATATCCATGGAATCGAGCACTTGCTCCTTCATTTCGCGCACACTCAAGCCACCGCACAACTGAATCATGCGGTCAGCCAGGGTGGACTTACCGTGATCAATATGCGCGATGATGGCGAAGTTGCGGATATGGGGCAAATCGGAGCTCATGACGCGACGGGATTTAGCACCCCATGTAGGAAGGCTCAAGGCGTCACTGGCGGGCCGTGCGGATGCGCGCGTTGGACCCCATTGGCGTACTTGGAATAGGCCGACGGCTGAAACCCAAGCTCTGCCGCCGCATTTGTGATCCAGGCCGGAAGGTCGCCGTTGAATTTGAGTTCGATTACCGCCCGGTCGGCTAGTTCAATGGGCTTGAGTGTGCCTAAGGGCGGGGTGAGATCGAAGGAACCGGAATACTGCAGCCTGCAGTCGAAGGTGATCCGCAGACCCGGCTGATCGGTGCTGGCGAAGGCGGTGCGGTGATAGAGAATACTCACGCAGTTCATCAACGACATGCGTTCCCGCAGGGTTGCGAACTTCTCGATGATTGCATCATCTAGGGGGGCAACTAGATCTCCCCGCAGGAGGCGCTCAGCCTGATCTGCGTTGAGCGCCGTGCGTTCCTTGGTGATGATATCAGCGTCGCGGTGTTTGAATTCTAGGAATATGGCGCTGGGGGGCGTATCCAGTGACGGCCGGTAAGTTCGCAAGCGCGGTTTGCTTCGGGTTGGTGCTCCCTCGATTTGCTGCCTGAAGAACGTCAGGTCGGTGCTGTCGAAGTAGACGGAATGGCTGAGATAGCCGCTACCGTCGTCATGGGTGTCACGAACGAAGAGGTCTGTCACTCGGGACTTGAATTCTTCCGCCTCGGCCGCGCCGACGAGATATTTAATCTCTCGGCGGTTGGTGACGAACGGCACCGTCAAGGAGAGGCCTTGCAGTTGACTTTCCAAGCATGATCAGCGCGGGCGCCGGTCCATAGCATATCAAATCTCGCCGGGTCCGGTGAGGCGTGCGAATTCCTGCCGGCGAAGCTCCAGGGCGCGAATGTAGGCATCGGGCTGAAATTCATGGCGACAGACCATGCAATTGATTGTACCGGCGGGCAAGCCGTTGGCATCGAACCCACCGACCATGGTGTTCTGGCTTTCCCCACACACGGGGCAGGTGACGGGAAGTAAGTTTTTAGGCGCATTGGTGTTGGTCATCATGGCCGCCTTTCAAAGGTATTATGGACGCATTTCATCGGATGAATAAAGGACGAGTGTTATCAGCGGCAGGGCCTGCCGCGGGATTAGTACGGCCGGCCACGGTGGCGGCCTAATCATAGGCTACGTCCCCCACTAGGCGTCCTCCTCGTCCTTTTCGGGAAAATGGCATTACGGCAGTTTTCAGGTCCGCGCTGCGGACCCTGTAACTTTAAGCGGATGTGGATGCCTCAGCCTGCGGGCGAAGAAGGAAGCGACGCCTTAGCTAACGACACGGTAGAGCTTGTTAATCAGGTCGTTGATCATGAACTCAATCCAGACTAGGCCCAGGATGACGACCAGCGGAGAAATGTCCAATCCACCCAGGTTGGGCAGGCGGCGACGGATCGGCCCGAGGATTGGTTCGGTGGCCCGATAGCAGAAATCGCCAATCATGTAGACGAACTTATTCGAGGTATTGATAACGTTAAAGGCGACCAGCCAGCTCAACACCACACCGATTACCACGATCCACATGTAAAGATCGATGGCGATCAGGACCACCCGTAGAAATGGGCCGAGAATGACTTCCATAGCAGCGCTACCAATCAGTTTAGCACGGCCCCTAAACTAATCGTGCCATGGGCCGCGCGCAAGCGCCGCCGGGAAGTGCGCGTCGTTCTTGACAGTTGGCGCGGGCGGAACCATTATCCCGCCCGATTTCGGTAGCGCCCCGAGGGCGACGTTGATGGACGGGGCCGTAGCTCAGTTGGGAGAGCGCGTCGTTCGCAATGACGAGGTCAGGGGTTCGATTCCCCTCGGCTCCACCATCAATTCTCTTTTTTCAGGTTCATAGCCTAATCTGGCCGCGCTGTGCGCGGCCTATGTAGACCACGCTGGTCAAACTTTGGTCACGGCGAGGGTCGAGTTATAGCTTCAATCCGGAAACATAGAAGCAAGTGGCAGGTGCAAGTGCGACGTGTAGGACACCGCCGAGTGACAAGAACATTCGTTCTTAAATCTGACGCCCTGGCGTGGTCGAGACAGGTCGAACAACAGATTGATAAAGGAGATATGGTTGGCGACCTGAGCCTGCTGAAAGTGCTTGCCCTTGGTGAACTCTTGGAGCGTTACGAGCGGAGAATTTTGCGGAGAAAACGAAGTAACTCTGAGAGATATAAAATCCGGCTACTCATATCTCAGCCTCTTCTCCTTCATCAGGTCAGCCTCTATAGTCCTGACTTCTTCGAATGCCGTATTACGCTGGCCCGCAAACAGTTTGGGTCAGGCCCGGCCTGGAGCCACATATGAGCGATCACCAAACAGTCGCCTACGCGAGTAAAGGTCTAATTGGAGTCCTGACGCCGCAGGCCAACACAACTGTGGAACCGGAATACTCCATTCTTTGCCCCCAGGATCATGCTTTCATAAATGCTCGGATGATCAGTTCAAAGAATACAGTTGAAGCGCGCCTGGTTGATTACGCTGATAGTATCGAAGATCACATCGCACAGTTCGCGAATGCGCCAATCCGCGCTGTCGCATTGGCAACGACAGGCGCGTCGTACCTGATTGGTAAATCAGCGGAAGATGAACTGGTTGGGCGTGTGTTGGAATCGCGGGGACTGCCCCTGGTCACCACGGCAATTGCAATTTGTGATGCTCTGGAAATCTTGAATGCGAGGCGTGTGGCCCTCATTTCTCCATATCCGCCCGCGCTAACTGAGGCCAGTATCCAGTATTGGAAATCCCGCGATCTAGAGGTCGTTCGCGTCGTCAGTGTCTTTAAAGACAGCGATAGTTTTCATCCTATCTATGCCTTGGCCGCCGATGCCGCTGGCGTTGGCCTTGCCAGCGTCAGAGATTGTGGCGCCGAGGCTGTCGTCATGCTGGGCACCGGCATGCCCACCCTTCCTGCCATTGCGGCTAATACTCGCTGGGGTGGACCGCCAATACTGTCGTGCATGCTGGCGCTTGTTTGGCGTTCAGTCATGGCTTCGGCTGGAGAGAAACTTGGTAAATCCGAACTCATGGATTGGATCGCAGCGCGCCACTGGCGCAGGCGAATTGGCTAGAAATGGCGCGCGCATAGCGCCAAAGAGTTGTGGCTTGGCCGAAGCCCGCTCCGCCACAGGCGCTGAAGGCTTTTTGCTGGCTTGCTGACCTTTGAAACTGACCCTAACCGATCATACCATTCGTCTTCATGTCCAATATTTAATCAGTTTACTGAAAATCAGGGGTTCGATCTTGTGCTCCCGTGACACTTAATAAGCGGCTGACCCAATCGGAACCGCGACCAGTTCGCCCTTCACGATGCTCTGGCTCTGTTAATGGTTTCAGATGATCCTTGGATGTGCCTCCTTGCCGCCAATGATTTCCGGAGGCATATGTAATCGGCTAAGATGCGAAAAAGACTTAGGAGGTTTGGGCGATGGGCTGGTTTATTCATCATGTCAATATTGAAGCCCATGATGTACCACAATCAGTGGCGTTTTACCGAGACGTCCTGGGTTTGAAACAGGGCGAATGGAACTATCCCGAAGGCGTCGAACTAGGGCTGGGGGTCGACCAACTTGCTGTATTCGGAACCTATAATCGCGGCATTCACATCGTGCACCCCGACGCGGCCTTTCAGAAGCGTCATGGACTTCTCCACAATCCAACAGTTGGTGGACATTTTGCTATCAACGTTCCGGACGCGGAGGCTGTGAAACAACGGCTGCAAAAGGCTGGTCACGTAGTATCCGACGCTGGCACCTATGCGATGGCTGGGGTCCGCCAGCTCTATGTTTGGGATCCTTTTTACAATTTGGTCGAGATCAATGCGATCGTCGATGAAACTGGCGGCCCGAGACCGGCCAACGGCGAGGCCCACGCTAAGCGGATCGAACGGGAAGGCTGGCACCTGCATCACATTAATATCGACGCCCATCGCGTTGCCACGGCGTCCCAATTTTATGCCAGCCTGATCGGTCTTACAGAAGCGGAATGGCAAGCACCACCGGATTGCCCGATTGCCGACATCACGGGCAATCGGGAGGCGTTGGTGCTGTTTGGCAATGACGATAACCGGGGTCTTCATGTGGTTCGACCGCAACCGGATTTCGCCAAACGTAACAACCTGGACCACAATCCAACGATCGGTGGGCACTTTGCCATTCAGGTGGACAACCTGGACGCCGTTGCGAAGCGCCTCGACGACGCGGGCCTCATCTACAGCGACGCGGGGTGCTATGCCATGGCAGGTTTGAGGCAACTGTACGTCTACGACCCATCGATGAATTTGGTGGAGATCAACGGCTCAATCTAATTTCCGGTGATATTCTAGTGGGGCCTTTAGTGTGTTTGATCACGGGAGTGGCATGAAACCTGCGCTTCAATTACCGATCCCCTTCCCCTTTGAAACACCCTCCGTTTGCCGCCCACCATCGGCCTCTCTAAACTGGCTCCCGCCGCATCGGCAGGGGGGACATCAACGTGACCGACATCGCTGCAAGCGCGGATTTGAGCACCGAAGACTTGGTACAGGGCGTCATCGACTGGATCAGTATTGAAAGCCCATCTTTAGATACCGACGCTGTCAACCGTATGGTCGATCACGTGGAATCCGAATTCGAAGTCGTAGGACTGGAAACGGAACGCACGCCTGGCGAGGATGGTTGGGGCGATCTGATCCGGGGGCGCGCGCCGGGTTTGGCCCGGGCCAACAAGGGCATCTTGGTCGTATCGCATATCGACACGGTGCATCCCATCGGCACCAAGGAAAGCGGTAACCCTATCCGCATCGAGGGCGACAATCTGTTCGGCCCCGGTACCTACGATATGAAGGCTGGCGCCTACATCGCCTATTATGCCTTCAAACGGTTGTTGGAGGAAGGCGGGGAGCCCATCCTTCCGGTTACTTTCATGTACATCCCGGAAGAGGAGCGCGGTAGTCCTTATTCGCGCAAATATATCGCCGAGGAGGCGCGTAAGGCCAAGTACGTCTTAGTGACGGAACCGGCCCGCGACGGCGGTAAAGTTGTGGTTGAGCGCAAAGGTAGCGCCCGCTACAAGATCGCCGCCGAGGGCCGGCCGGCGCATTCCGGCTCCAAGCACGAATATGGACGCAGCGCGATTAAGGAGATCGCTAAGCACATCTGTGAAATCGAATCCTGGACCGACTATGATCGTGGCATCACCTTCAACGCGGGCCTCATCTCTGGCGGCACTGGCGTCAACGTAGTCCCTCAGCACTGCCAGCTGGAGGTGGACAACCGGTTCGAGCGCCTGGAGGACGGCCAGGAGTTTGAAGAACGCATTCTGGGGCTTGGACCCTATAATCCGGACGTGAAACTCACGGTCACGGGATCGATCATGCGCCCACCCATGAACATCACAGACGCCATCCTCGATCTTTTCCAGAAAGCCCGCGCTTTCAGTTTAGAACACGGGTTGGACCTTCAGTTCACAAGCCGTACAGGCGGCGGATCGGATGGGAATCTGACCGCGGCCGAGGGCGCCCCCACCCTGGATGGCTTGGGGGCTGACGGTTACGGCGCGCACCAATTGGACGAACATATCTACATCTCATCGCTGGAGCCGCGCGCGCGTACATGGATGAAACTTTTCGAACGCCTGGACTGAACGGAGCGGACAGACATGAACTTCGACCATTCTGAAAAAACCCAAGAGCTTCTGGACCGCGTTCGCGTCTTCATGGCTGAACACGTCGAGCCGAATGAGATGGTCTACTACGACCAGTTGGATGCAGGTGAAACCCGCTGGCAGATGCCCCCAATCATGGAGGAGCTGAAGGTCAAGGCAAAGGCCGAGGGTTTGTGGAACTTGTTCTTGCCCGAGAGTGACCTGGGCGCCGGGCTGAGCAACCTGGAATACGCCCCCCTTTGCGAGGTCATGGGCCGTATCCATTGGGCGCCGGAGGTCTTCAACTGTTCCGCCCCTGATACGGGTAACATGGAAACAATCGAACGTTACGGTACGCCCGAACAAAAAGAACAATGGCTGATGCCACTTCTGGAAGGGGAAATCCGTTCCGCCTTTGCTATGACTGAACCGAAGGTTGCCTCATCCGACGCCACCAATATCGAGACTTCTATCGTCCGCGATGGCGACGAATACGTGATCAACGGCCATAAGTGGTGGACGTCGGGTATCGGGGATCCGCACTGTAAGGTCCTGATCGTGATGGGCAAGACCGACCCGGACGCGCCGACCTATAATCAGCAATCCATGATCCTGGTGCCGCGCGACACGTCGGGCATCACGGTGACACGCATGCTCAACGTCATGGGCTTTGACGACGCGCCGCACGGCCATGGTGAGGTGATTTTCGACAACGTGCGGGTGCCGGCGTCGAACATGTTGTTGGGCGAGGGACGTGGTTTCGAGATCGCGCAGGGTCGTCTGGGGCCCGGGCGTATCCATCACTGCATGCGGATCATCGGCGTTGCCGAACGGGCGCTTGAGATGATGTGCCAGCGCGGCGCCGAGCGGGTTACTTGGGGCAAGGCTGTGGGCGCGCGCGGTGTAATCCAAGAGCGCATTGCCCAATCCCGGATCGAGATCGACATGTGCCGACTTTTGACGCTCAAGGCTGCAGATCGCATGGACAAGGTAGGTAACAAGGAAGCCCGGCAGGAGATCGCCATGATCAAAGTGGCCGCGCCAAACATGGCGCTGGAGGTCATCGACCGGGCCATGCAGGTGCACGGTGGTGGCGCTATGAGCCAGGAGTTCCCGCTATCCTACATGTGGTCGCGCATGCGCGCGCTCCGCTTCGCCGATGGTCCGGACGAAGTGCACCGTCGCCAGATCGCGCGTCTGGAACAGCAACGGCAGGGAGCGGTGCCGCCGGGATAAAGTGTTGTTCACGACTATGACAGGAGACGCGGACGTTAGGTTCGGTATAATTTGGCAATGTTCTCTCCACGGCAAATGCTGAGAACCCTGATCGACCGCCCGTTAGGGAGCGTGGCTTGTGGCGTCGTGACCAGAGGGCAGTCAGTCATTGGGCCCACATAATATCGCGGCGCTGCGGTCTACGGCATGTTTTTGTTTCCGACGATTTTTGCGCGTAGCAAGGGCAGATTGGATTGGCAGTGGTCGCTGTTTCTAGCTGTTTGTGCCAGTGTTTCCTAGAAGATAGTTTCCATTGACGGAACGAACCTGTGCGTGGGCGGGTACATCGTTGCCGTGACGCCTGGCTACATGATGTTTTTTCGATGATCGGCGGGATGATTTGGGCTTTGGCGCCACAACCGGCCTGACCTTGGATGGACGCACAAACAATTAGTCCGTAAGGGTCTTAAGATACGCAATCAGATTGGCACGCTGGTCATGCTTGCGAATGCCTGCAAAGGACATCTTGGTCTTTTTAATCAGTTTCTTAGGCTTCTTGATGAACACATCGAGGGTCGCCTCATCCCAAGTCAGGTTCGCCATCTTCATGGCTTTTGAATACGTGTAGCCGAGGGCGTTGCCGGACGGGCTGCCGACGATGCCAAACAGATTAGGACCGATCTTGTGCGGTGCGCCTTTTTTTATCGAATGGCAGGCAACACACTTGCGATATACTTTCTTTCCCTTTTTGGCATCCGCGGCAGTCGCGCCGCTGGAGAGCATGGTTCCGGTTGCCGCTGCGGCTAAAACCAAGGCGCGTAGGTTCATGGGGTAACGGTCTCCTAATATTGAAAGGTTTTATCGCAACGCCGCGAAAGTGGGCAGGTTTTATACGGTGTGCAAGTCCTGGATCACGCGGCCTGATTTAATTCCAGACGCTGCCAGACTTCGACCAGGGCGTGGACGAGGTTTTCCATCAGTTCATCCGAATGGAATGGCGTTGGCGTGATCCGCAACCGCTCGGTGCCCTTCGGCACGGTTGGGTAATTGATGGGCTGGATATAGATATTGTAGTCTTCCAGCAGCATATCTGTCGCGCGTTTGCACAGCACCGGATCGCCAACCATCACCGGCACGATATGGGTGACGGAGTCCATCAAGGGAAGGCCCGCATCCGCGATCATCCTTTTGAGGGTTGCGGCGCGTTCTTGGTGTTTGATGCGCAGTCCGCTGTGTTCGCGCACGTAGCGCACGGATGCGATCGCGCCACCTATCACCGGCGGCGGTAACGTCGTCGTGAATATGAACCCCGGGGCATTGGACCGGATGGCGTCAACCAGCGCGTTCGATGCTGCAATATAACCGCCGACCATGCCGAACCCCTTTGACAGGGTCCCTTCAATGACGGTCAGGCGCTCCGCCAGCCCGTTGCATTCGGATATGCCGCCACCCGTCTCGCCGTATAGGCCGACCGCGTGCACCTCATCGATATAAGTCATGGCGCCGTAGTTCTCGGCCAGGTCGCAAATTTTACCTATCGGCGAAATATCGCCGTCCATGGAATAGACTGATTCGAAGACAATTAGTTTCGGTCGATCCGAATCTATCCGCTGCAGTAATTCCTCCAGGTGGGTCATATTGCAATGGTGATAAATGTGTTTCTCACATCCGGAATTGCGAATCCCGGCGATCATCGACGCATGGTTCCATTCGTCCGATAGGATAACGCAATTGGGAACCAGCTTGGCGATGGTTGAAATGGCCGCATCATTGGAAACATAGCCCGACGTGAACAAGAGTGCGGCTTCCTTGTTGTGAAGCTGCGCCAGTTCCTCTTCCAGGATGACGTGTAGGTGCGTGGTGCCGGAAATGTTCCGCGTTCCCCCCGACCCGCATCCGAATTGTTGGGCTGCCTCGACCAGGGCCTCGCAAACAACCGGATTCTGGCTTTGACCTAAATAGTCGTTCGAACACCAAACGACTACGTTTTCAGTAGCGTCCGCGCGGCGGTTGATGGCGTGCGGGTAATTACCCGCTTGGCGTTCTAGGTTGGCGAAGACTCTATAGCGGCCCTCGTTTTTGATAGTGTTAACCGATTGCTTGAAGAAAGACTCGTAATCCATGTTTCCGTCCATTTCATTCTCCGCCATCGCGGTGAGGCTTCGATTGGCGGAGATCATACCGCTAATAGACCACTAAGGTTGCGATATAGATCGAACCCGAATCTTACATGGTCATAGCGGGTCAGAACCGCAACGCCTAGCGGTCGGGTCGCATCGCTACATGCTTATGAGATATTGGCGCGGAAAGCGACGGGCAAAAAATTTTTGCCAGAGCCTTGATATCCTCTCCAAGGAGGCTACCTCTCAACTGGTCAGTCCCTAATCATCTCTGATCTTTGTCTTTTGATTGGAGGCTCAGAGGAAGACCAATGTCTAGTTTTGATGATGTACGTTTGTGCAAAAACCCTGTTATTACCT
>DFRF01000126.1:0-174 GCA_002378125.1 Rhodospirillaceae bacterium UBA3470
TTGCCCGGTATCTTCAAGATGGTCTCGGATGGTGACCGCATCGGACCCGTTGAGGGCAGCGCTTAGATCGTTCTGCCCCGCTCGCGGCGGATCAGTCGAATTGGGCCGTGGCGGCCCCAAAGGGCCGAAACACTGTTTCCACCCGATCCCCCTTGGCGATGTCGTACTGGCGGG
>DFRF01000126.1:492-12885 GCA_002378125.1 Rhodospirillaceae bacterium UBA3470
CTGGCGGGTGAAGGACCCCGACATGACCAGGGTGCCGGCCTCCAGTCGCCGGCCAAACCCGGCGAGCTTGCCAGCCAGCCAACGAATAGACTCCAAGGGCGTGCCCAGGACCTCGGCGCCGGTCGCGAGCTCCTGTTCTACACCGTTGATGGAAACCACCGCCTCGACCTCGGCCAAGTCCACATCTCCTTGGAACGGCACGAAGGCGCCGGTGACATAGGCGTGCTGCTGGGCGTTGCCGGCGATGGCCAACGGAAAGTCGGCGCCAAGGGCGCTGCGCCGTTCGATAATCTCGAGCGCTGGGGCGATGCTATCAATGGCGTCCGCTGCGCCGGCTAAGGACACATCCGGGCCTTCCAACGGTTTCCCCAGGCGTAGGCAAAGCTCGTTCTCAAACCCCGGCCCGTGCAGGGTATCGAAATCGAATGTCGTCGGGGCCGGCCGCTGCCCTGACACCAGTAAGTGACCGAGGCATGGTTCGTGAACGCCTTGCTGGCGTTGCATGGCCACGGACGTTAGCCCAACCTTCCAGCCGGCCAGCGCTTCGCCGGCCGCCTCGCGCAGCGTCAGCAGTTCGAACTGCACCGCATAGGCGTCATCGGCGGCGATGGTTCCTTCCAGGGTTTTGGCGAACAATGTGTTCGCGTCGTAGGCCGCGTGGAGCTGGCGGGCGGCGTTGTCGTTGGTGAGAGGCATATCCGTCAGTGTCCTTTGTGCTGAGGGGGTGCAAGTTTTGCAAAACCGTGGACGAAAGGCACCCCTTTTGCGTTACAGATTTTGAACAATATGTGCCAAGGGGCTTTCGCTCCAGGTTGTGAGATCGTACCCTTGCCACCGTGCGTAACGACCAGTCCCATTATCCCCTTTTCGCTAACGAATTTCGACATCCTGCCCATGGCCCCGCCGCTGCTCTTGTTGACCGACATTCACCTGACTTTCGGTGGCACGCCGCTGTTGGAGGGTGCGAACATGAGCGTGTCCGCTGGCGAGCGCTTATGCCTGGTGGGGCGAAACGGGTCGGGTAAATCGACCCTGCTTAAGATGGCGGCAGCGCAGATGGATCCTGACGCTGGCGAGCGGTTCTTGCAGCCGGGTACCACCGTGCGCTACCTGCCTCAGGAGCCCGATTTGTCGGCATTCGCGACGGTCTGGGATTACGTCGCCGATGGCCTGTCCCCGGGCGATGATCAGCAGTTTGGTCGGCGGATTTTGGCGAAACTGGGTCTTACGGGTGATGAGGGGACGGGGCACCTGTCGGGCGGCGAGACCCGGCGCGCGGCCCTGGTCCGCACCCTCGCGCCGGAGCCGGACATTCTCTTGTTGGACGAGCCCACCAACCACCTGGACCTGCCGGCTATCGAATGGCTGGAGATGGAACTGCGCACCAGCCGTGCCGCGGTGGTACTTATATCGCACGACAGACGTTTTCTGGAAACCCTGTCGAAAGCCACGGTCTGGATCGACCGCGGCGTGTGCCGGCGCCTGGATAAGGGCTTTGCACATTTCGAGGAATGGCGAGACGGAATCCTAGAGGACGAAGAGGTCCTGCGCCACAAGATGGACCGGAAGATCGCCCGTGAGACGCGCTGGCTAAACCGGGGGGTCACGGCCCGGCGCAAGCGCAACATGGGCCGGCTTCGTGCGCTGATTCAGTTGCGAAAGGATTGGCGCAACCTGAGGCGGGCGGCGGGCATGGTGGAAATGACGGCATTGGAAAGCCGGCGCTCGGGGAAGCGAGTGATTGAGGCTAAGGGCATTGTCAAAGCCTATGACGGCAATACGGTTGTAAAGGATTTCTCCACTCGCATCCTGCGCGGCGACCGGATCGGTATTGTTGGCCCTAACGGTGCGGGAAAAACGACGCTTCTGAACATGCTGACGGGCAACGGCGAACCCGATGCCGGCACGGTGGACGTTGGCTCCAACATCGACCTAATGACCCTGGATCAGAAGCGTGAGAGCTTGGAGGGGGCGACGCGTCTAGCCGATGCCCTGACTGGCAAGAGCGGTGACAGCGTCACCGTCGGCGGCCAGCAAAAGCACGTTATGAGTTATATGCAGGATTTTTTATTCGCCCCCGAGCAGGCGCGGACCCAAATTAGCGCGCTGTCCGGCGGTGAACGCGGTAGGCTCATGCTGGCTCGGGCCTTTGCCCGGCCGTCGAACGTCTTGGTCCTGGATGAGCCGACCAATGACCTAGACCTCGAGACCCTCGATCTGCTACAGGAATTGTTGGCCGACTACAATGGCACGGTTATCCTGGCCAGCCACGACCGGGATTTCCTCGACCGCGTGGTGACATCGGTGATCGCGTCGGAAGGGAGCGGTCGGTGGGTCGAGTACGCAGGCGGTTATACGGATATGCTGATGCAGCGTGGCGACACACCAGAGCGCGAGACGGTGGCGGCGCTAAAACCCAGAGCCGCAGCCCCCAAGGATAAAAAGGTGCCGAAAACCAAAACGAAGCTTTCCTACAAGGACCAGTATATGCTGGAAACCTTGCCGGGAGAGATGGAGATGCTGCAGCGTGCAATCGACCACCATCAGGCAACCTTGGCCGAGACCGACTTGTTTGCGCGTGATCCTGCTCGGTTTAAAACAGCGGCTGATGGCTTGGCAAAGGCGGAGGCAGATCTGTCGATGGCGGAGGATCGCTGGCTGGAGCTTGAGATATTGCGCGATGAAATGGACGGGAATTGATTGCGTGAGGCCTGTCCGCATCATGGCCGTCTGGGGCAAAGGAGGACGGCTGTGGCAGAAGACTGGCAACCGGAACTTGATGAACTGAGACGCCGTCAGGCCGACGTGCGGGAAATGGGCGGTAAGGAACGGGTCCAGCGCCAACATGACGCCGGACGCCTGACCGTGCGCGAGCGCATTCATTCCATGGCCGATCGCGGCACCTTCCACGAGATTGGCACCGTTGCAGGCGATGCGGAGTATGATGTCAACGGTGATCTAGTCAAACTGAACGCGTCAAACAATGTCATGGGCCGGGCTAAGGTTGATGGGCGCCCGGTCGTCATATCCGGCGATGACTTTACGCAGCGCGGCGGGTCCGCCGACGCGACCATCAGGGAAAAGGCCGCCTACCCCGAGGAGATGGCCCGAGACTTGCGGGTTCCGATCATCCGGCTGATCGAGGGCTCGGGCGGCGGCGGCTCCGTGAAGACCATCGAGACCACAGGCCGACCCAACCTGCCGGGCGGCATCGGAACCAAGTATGACATGATGCTTCAAAACATGGGCTACATCCCCTGCGTTGCCCTTGGGCTTGGGTCGGTGGCGGGCCTCGGTGCGGCGAAGTTGGCGGCCAGCCACTACTCGGTGATGGTCAAGGAAACCGCGGCCGTCTTCGTTGCCGGCCCGCCGGTGGTCTCCGGCCTGGGTGAGAATCTGTCGAAGCAAGAATTGGGCGGTTGGCGCATTCAGTTGGCCGCTGGGGCCGTCGATGACGCGGTGGACATGGAGGAGCAAGCCTTCGAAAAAGCGCGGACGTTCCTATCATATCTGCCGTCCTCCATTGACGAGGTGGCCGACCGCGTACCCGCCAATGACCCCGTCGGTCGACGCGAGGAGGGCCTCTTCTCTATCGTACCCAAGGACCCAAAGCAGGTCTACAAGATGCGCCGGATCATCAATGCCGTCGTCGACCGGGGGTCGTTTTTTGAGATGGGGGCTTTATTCGGCCGTCCCATCATCACCGGTTTCGCCCGCCTGGACGGCTGGCCCATCGCCTTAATGGCGTCCGATCCGTTCTTTTCCGGTGGGGCCTGGACGACAGACGCTTGTGAGAAGCTCATCCGGTTTGTCGACATGGCTCAGACCTTCCATCTGCCGATCGTTTACTTGGCGGATTGCCCGGGTTTCGCTGTTGGCCTAGAGGCGGAGAAGACCCGGACCATACGTGCTGGCGTGCGCGCAATGGCGGCAATCAGCCAGACCACCGTGCCCTGGTGCTCAATAATTGTGCGCAACGCGTTTGGTATTGCCGGCGGGGCGCACCGGCCAGCGGGACGCTATTCTTCGCGCTACGCTTGGGTGTCGGGTGCCTGGGGCTCGTTGCCGCTGGCTGGTGGGATCGAAGCCGCCTACAGGGCCGATCTTGACGTGGCCGACGACCCGGAGGCAAAATTAGCGGAGATTGAGGAACGGCTGGAAAAATTGCGCTCTCCGTTCCGCACAGCGGAGACCTTCGCGGTGGAGGAGATTATTGATCCCCGGGAGACGCGACCATTGTTGTGTGAGTTCGCCAATCTAGCAGCGAAGCGGCGGGAAGTCGGGACGTCTTCTTTTGGGATGAGGCCGTAAGACCGTACGCCGCATCTGAAAACGCCTTGATAAGGTCTGGGGATGCTCGGGTTGGTCACGCTTCAGTTCATCGCTGCAGGTGAGGTAATTTACCCCCGATGATAGGGATGGCCTGACAAAATTGCCTGCGCCCGATAAAGCTGTTCTGCCAACATGGCGCGGACCATCATGTGCGGCCACGTCTGCGGACCCAGAGATAATTTTAGATCAGCGCGTTGCAGCACCGCCCGATCAAGCCCGTCCGCCCCGCCGATCACGAACGCGGTCGACCGAACCCCATCATCGCGCCAACGGTCCAGTGCCTCTGCAAGGGCGCGGCTCGAGAGCCCCTTACCGATGCCATCCAGGACGACGATTCGCGCGCCGTCGGGCACCGCGTTCAGAAGCAATTGACCTTCACTGCGCGTTAATTCAGCGCCACTCAGGCGCTTCTTCTCTTCCACTTCCTTCAATTGAAGCCGTGGTTGAATGCGTTTCTCGTAAAGTTCGTACAAAGCCCTTTCCGGGCCTGCTTTCCAACGGCCCACGGCCACGATCAAATTCTGCATCCCGCTCTGCACCAACCGCGACCGCTGGTCATGAATGTCGAGAGACGCCAGCGCTCAGCGCTTCGGCGGTATCGTCGCTCGGCGCGTTGATCCAGATCTTCTCAAGGTTATAGAACTCCCGGACTTCCGGACGAAACAAGTGCACAATGATATCACCCGCGTCGATCAAAACCCAGTCGCAATTTTTCAAACCCTCAACGGCGATACTTTTGAGGCCCATTGCCTTCATGCGGCGTTGGATATGATCGGCCATGGCGCTCACGTGGCGCTGCGAAGTTCCTGAGGCAATGACCAGATAATCGGCGATGGCGGTCTTGCCGGACAAGTCGGTCACGACGATGTTCTCGGCCTTATCGTCGTCAAGGGATTTTTTCGCCAACTGCAGAAGATCTCCAGCCAGCGGGATCCGTTTCGATTGGGCTATGGGAACTCTCCTCTCGTCTGTTGCCCTTGCGTTGCGGCCCGCACCCAGGGTTATACGCGCGCGATCCTGATTTTGGTGGCGGATACCGGGTTGAGGGGCCGTTTGAACAGCACCCAGGCCGGCGCCGGCCGGGTTGCCAAGCTCCTCGCGCGGTATGGTTTGATGCGGTACTTGGCGAAACGCCGAGCCGCCTTCGACTTCTCGGCACGTAAAGAATAGGTGGGACGTGCGAAAACCGCAACGGGAACCGTGTGGAATATCTGTGACCAGCCCCGCCATCGGTGGATCTGACACAGGTTGTCGGCACCCATAAGCCATACGAACTGGGCTTCTGGATACCAATCCTTCAAGGCTGCCAAAGTCTCGGTGGTGAAGGTTGTATCCAGTTGCGTCTCGATGTCTGTCACCTGAATGGGATGATGGGCGGCAACGAGTTGGGCGTCACGAAAGCGTCTCGCGAGGGGTGTCATGCCATCTTCCGACTTGAGCGGATTTTGCGGTGTCACCAGCCACCATATCTCGTCCAGTTCTAGGAGATCAATGGCGCGCAGGCTGACGTCAAGATGACCCTCGTGGGCTGGATTGAAAGAGCCCCCCAGGAGGCCGATGCGCCGTCCCTCCCTCACGCTGGCGGGCACGTGCCAGGCGTTGCCCTTGGGCGAATATAGTGAACGTTTGCCGGGGGTGAGGGTTTTCAAGGGTCGCGGGCTATGGACGGCACTGTCCGCTGCCGCGGACTACGTATTTCATTGATGTCAGCTGCTCCAGCCCTACCGGACCGCGGGCGTGCAGTTTCCCCGTAGAGATACCGATCTCCGCGCCCATTCCAAATTCGCCACCGTCGGCGAATTGGGTCGACGTATTGACCATGACAATGGCACTGTCGACATCGTTGAGAAAAGCCTCTGCCGTGTCTGCGTTCTCCGTGATGATCGCCTCCGTGTGGTTAGAGCCGTATTCGGTGATGTGGTCGACGGCCGCGGTCAGACCGTCCACGGTGCGCACCGAAATGATAGAATCTAGGTATTCTGTGTTCCAGTCCTCGTCCGAGGCTGGTAGGACCCGCTTATCGGTGTCTTGCGCGTCGGCATCGCCACGGACCTCGCAACCGGCATCCGCCAACTTGTCGATGATATGGGTCAGGAGGGGAAGTGCGCCACGGTCGATCAGTAGGGTTTCCGTCGCTCCGCAAATGCCGGTGCGCCGCATCTTGGCGTTGAGGACGATGCTTTGCGCCATCTCGGGGTCGGCATCCACCGTCACGTAAGTATGGCAGATCCCTTCAAGGTGCTTGAACAAGGGCACGCGGCTCTCGGTCGAGACCCGTTCTATGAGCGATTTGCCGCCACGTGGCACGATCACGTCGATATGGTTGACCATAGTCAGCATCTCACCTACAGCCGCGCGATCGCGGGTCGGTACTCTTTGAACCGCCGCGGCTGGCAGGCCAGCGTCCTGCAGGCCTTCGGATAAGCATTGTAGGATGGCGCCTGACGAATGGAAGCTCTCTGATCCGCCGCGCAGGATCGCTGCGTTACCCGCTTTCAGGCAGAGCGCGCCCGCGTCCGCCGTGACGTTGGGTCGGCTCTCGTATATGACGCCGATGACGCCCAAGGGCGTGCGCCGGCGTTCGATCTGCAGGCCGTTTGGCCGGTCCCAGGCATCCGTGACCGCGCCCACGGGATCGGGCAGGGCAACGATATCGTCCAAGCCTTTCGCCATGTCCTCGATGCGCCCCTCATCTAGGGTCAACCGGTCGAGCATGGCCTTGGTCAGGCCATTATCCTCGCCGAAGGCCATGTCCTTGGCGTTCTCCGACATGATCCGGTTCTGGTTACGGCGTAGCGCTCCGGCGGCGCCCGACAAGGCGGCATTCTTAGCTTTCGTTGATGCAGTGGTCAGTTGGCGTGCCGCATCCTTTGCGGCCTCGCCGATGCCGTGCATCAGCTCAGGAATGTTGGTGTTATCAGTCATGTCGGTTGCCTCAGCTCAGGACCAGATCGTCGCGGTGCACCATCTCGTCGCGTCCACGGTAGCCGAGGATGCCTTCAATTTCACTAGTTTTGTTGCCCATGATCCGGCGCGCGTCGTTGGCCGAATAGGCGGTGATACCGCGGGCGATTTCGCGCCCGTCATGGGCGGTCACGACGACGGCGTCGCCGCGTTCAAATCGCCCTTGAATGTTGGTGACCCCGGCGGGCAAAAGGCTTTTGCCGTCGTTGAGCGCTCTCAGGGCGCCGTCGTCGATGACGATGGTGCCGGCCGGTTTCAAGGCGCTGGCGATCCATCGCTTCCGGGCAGTTTTTGGGTTTGCGTCCGGAAGAAACCAGGTGCAAAGAGCACCTTCTTCCATGCGTTTTAGGGGGTTGAGTTCGGTGCCGTCGGCGATAGCCATGCGGGTACCGGCGGCCATGGCGATACGGGCGGCTTCCAGCTTTGTCAACATGCCCCCAGAGCCGTCGTAGCTCATTGATGTCCCCGCCATGCCCTGTACAGCGGCGCTGATTTCGCCTTGGACTTCGGCAATGTGATTAGCGTCGTCGTTCTCCGTTGGGTCCTTGTCATAGAGGCCGTCGACGTGGGATAGCAGGACCAAGGCGTCTGCGCTGACCATGACTGCGACACGGCTGGCGAGGCGGTCGTTGTCGCCGAAGCGGATCTCGTCGGTGGCGACCGTGTCGTTTTCGTTGATCAGGGGTACGGCGCCCAGCTTCAACAACGTCTCCAAGGTGTTTCTCGCATTGATGTAGCGCCGCCGATTCTCGCTATCGTCCAGGGTGACAAGTACCTGCGCTACGGTCAGGTCGTATTCCGCCAAAACCTCTTGGTATGCATGCGCCAGACGGACCATGCCCGTGGCCGCCGCTGCCTGGCTTTCCTCAAGACGAAGCTGTTCCGTACCGAGGCTCAGATGCCGCCGGCCAACTGCGATGGCGCCGGATGAGACAATCACCACCTCTTGGCCGCGGGCGCGAAACTGCGCCACGTCGTCGGCCAGGGCCGCCAGCCACCTTCGATTCACGGCACCCGTCTCCTGGTCGACCAGGAGCGCCGATCCGATCTTGATGATTACCCGGCGGGCCGTTGTCAGGTGCGTGCCGCCGCTCATGAGGAGTGCGCTTCCCAGGGCTCGTCCTCGGCTTTGGCTTCCGTCAACATTCCGATGACATAGAACAGGCGCCAGATCACATCGTCGACGCCGGCGCCCGCCACGGCGGACAGGCGCATGACATCGCGTCCGGTGGCGGTTTTCAGTTCATTGGCCAGCCATTCGGCCTCTTCGTCGTCGATGGCGTCACACTTGTTGAGCGCGATGATCTCCAGCGTGTCGGACAAACCGCCGCCGTAGGCCTCGATCTCCTTGCGAATCGTTTCGTAACTGTGCATCGGGTCGTCGCCGGTCGCGTCGATCAGATGCAACAATACCCGGCAACGTTCCACGTGGCCGAGGAAGCGAGTGCCCAATCCGGCGCCTTCGCTGGCGCCTTCGATGATGCCCGGAATGTCGGCCAGGACGAACTCGTCGTTGCCGCGACGGACTACGCCCAGATTTGGATGAAGCGTCGTAAAAGGGTAGTCGCCGATCTTCGGATGCGCCCGGGTCACGGCGGATAGGAATGTCGACTTGCCCGCATTGGGAAGGCCGACAAGGCCTGCGTCCGCGATCAGTTTCAAGCGGAGCCAGACCCAAAGTTCCTCTCCTGGCCAGCCGGGATCATAGCGTCGCGGCGCCTGGTTGGTGGATGACTTGAACCGGGCGTTGCCGCGACCGCCGTCGCCGCCACGCAGGAAAACCTTGGTTTCGCCGGCTGCCGTCATGTCGGCCAGAACCTCTTTTTTGTCTTCGGACAAGATCTGGGTGCCGACGGGAACCTTGATGGAGATGGTCTTGCCTTTGGGGCCGGACCGGTTGCGGCCCATGCCATGGGCTCCGCGGCCGGCCTTCAAGTGCTGCTTATAGCGGAAATCGATGAGGGTGTTGAGATTATCCACGCAGACGAATTCGATGTCGCCGCCGCGACCGCCGTCGCCGCCGTCGGGGCCGCCGAATTCGATGAACTTCTCACGGCGGAAACTGACGCAGCCGTCACCGCCGTCGCCGCTCTTGAGGTAAATCTTGGCTTCGTCCAGGAACTTCATCGTATTCGTCTTTAACTTTGGCCTTGCACTTTGCTCACGAAAAAAGGGGAATGGCTGCCATTCCCCTTCATCCTTCTGGTGAATGGCAACGCGACCTTTTATGCCGTCGGCTCCACACCCACGTACATGCGACCACCGGCCTTGCGCTGGAACGTTACTCTGCCTTCGGACGTAGCAAAAATCGTGTGATCTTTGCCGATGCCGACGTTCAAACCAGGATGGTACTTGGTGCCGCGCTGGCGAATGATGATGTTGCCGGGAGTCACGGCCTCACCACCATACTTTTTGACGCCTAGCCGCCGTCCGGCGGTATCGCGTCCATTGCGGGATGATCCGCCTGATTTCTTATGAGCCATCGTACGTTACTCCTTATCGGTGTCCTTAGCCGAATCTTTTTTGGCCGGCGCCTTCTTTGCGGCAGTCTTTTTCGCGGCTGTCTTGCTGGCGGCGGTTTCCTTCTTTGCGGCCGTCTTTTTGGTCGGTGCCTTCTTCGCAGGTTTTGCGCCGCCCGCACCGTCGGCTTTACTGGCGGCCGTCTTCTTGGCAGCGGCCTTGGTGCCGGTTGCGCTTACCTCAAGTATTTTTAGAGTCGTCTGTTCCTGACGATGGCCCTTCGTGCGGCGGTAGTTGTGTCGACGTTTCTTCTTGAAAACGATGACCTTGTCACCCTTGCCTTGCTCCACAATCTCGGCGGTCACGGCAGCCTTTTGGACTAGCGGCGCACCGACCGTAGGGGCTTTGCCTTCTTCGCCAAGCATCAGCACATCGCCAAGCTGAACCTTTTCGCCGGGCTCACCGAGGAGTTTTTCTACGGTGATAATATCGTCTTTGGCGACCTTGTATTGTTTGCCGCCCGTCCGAATTACTGCGAACATCTTCGCCTCGAATGTCTAATCGTTCTGGACGCTGGGACGCCGTGTCCTGGACCGAACGGTATTCATGCCACGCTTAGGCCACTCCGGTTATTCGGCGCCGCCCGCGAAATGAGGCCGGAAATATAGCGCCTTCGCCCACCTTGTCAACGCCGCCTTGGGCGTTTTTCACTTGTGATTTGAGGCCCTTGGCCGGCCGGCGCTGTGCCTTGCAGGGGGGTATGCTTTCGTTTAGTCTCCGCGCGGCTTGGAGGTGATGTGCCTCCGCGACCCGATCAGCGGAGAGATGCCGGAGTGGTCGAACGGGGCGGTCTCGAAAACCGTTGTGGGGGCAACTCCACCGGGGGTTCGAATCCCTTTCTCTCCGCCAGAGAACCTGAGATTAGTCATTTTCGCGCCAGTCATTTAATTTCCATTAAACTCCTTTTGCGAGAAATGAGTAATCTCAGAACCTCTTACGTTGTTGGCGGCGCGGCGCTTGTTTCATTTCATTCAACTTCGCTTGCTTAAGTTTGTTTTTGGGCGCTGTGCTTGTTTNNCTTGACCGAGAGTCCGCTCTTTAAGAATTTTTTGAAGAAGCCTGTTACCTCAGCAGGCTTTTGCTAATGGCCATAACCTGATTGTAAGTCGTTTTAAGGCTCACTGAGGCTCCTTCTCGCTATGTTTAAGGGTTGGGACTCCCGAGCTTCAATTAGGGGTTCCTGGAGTCACTTAGCGGCTTCTAGAGCGTATTGAATTATGTGATTACACAAAACCACCTACATAAAACAGGTACATAAAAACTAAACTCTAAAAACCAGTGAGATTATTTACCTTATTGAATTTAAATAATATAATATCATTGAAAGATTAAAAACCAAATATAGGCGGCGAATCCCTGTCTCTCCGCCACTACCCTGTTCATGCGTATACTCTGATCTTCGTAGATATTCTCATAAACACATGAATTTCATGTTGTTATAGGCTATACTAATCTCTACGCATTCGCTCGCGTTCATCTGAAGCGCGCTTTAAAGTGTGGGTAGAGTTGTGGGTAGGCCTGTAAGCCCTGAATTATGCCAAAAATTATCAACCAACTTTCTGATCGCAAGGTACGTTCGTTATCGAAGCCGGGCCTTTATGCAGACGGCGGAAATTTGTATCTGCAAATCAGTACCTCAGGCACGAAGTCCTGGAGCTTTAGGTTCAAGCTAAACAAAAAATCACGAGAAATGGGCTTAGGATCTGTCCATACAACCTCCTTAGCTGAGGCACGCGAGTCGGCAGCGGAACAACGCAGATTCCTCCGAGATGGCATTGATCCCATTGAGCATCGCAGGGCATTGCGAGCCGCTAAAGGATTGGAAACCGCTAGGTCCAAGACCTTCGAAGACTGCGCAGAAGCTTATGTCTCTGCTTTCAGCGCAAGCTGGAGGAACCCCAAACATCAGAGCCAATGGATAAACACTCTCAGGACGTATGCTTATCCTGTTTTCGGCCATTTAAACGTTTCGGATATTGATACAAGACTGGTCATGCAGGTCCTTGAGCCAATCTGGAGGACCAAAACAGAGACTGCCGGTCGTTTGCGTGGTCGTATTCAAAAGGTTTTGGATTGGTCCACAGTTAATAAATATCGGGAAGGCGAAAATCCTGCGCGATGGCAGGGAAACCTCGACCAACTTCTTCCAAGTCTCTCCAAAATCAAGAAGGTTAAACACCATCCTGCCATAGACTGGAGAGAAATCGGTTCCTTTATGGATGAATTGCGGCAACGTGAGGAAATCTCTGCCCGATTGCTAGAGTTCACAATCTTAACCTGTTCTCGGATTGGGCGGGCCAGAGAGGCAAGGTGGCATGAGTTTGATCTCGACAATGCCATTTGGACCATTCCTGCCGAACTTATGGGGAAAAACAATAGAGAGCATCGCGTTCCTCTCTCCCCCCCAGTTCTCCAATTGCTGCATGGTATGAGCAAAATACGTCAGTGCGATCTGGTTTTCCCCGGGTTTAGAGAGAACAGGCCCTTGTCTGAAAACACCTGCGCTCAGTTGCTCAAACGGATGGGCCGAAAAGGTGCGGTGACATCTCATGGTATGCGGTCCACGTTAGAGGGTTG
>DFRF01000008.1:0-9116 GCA_002378125.1 Rhodospirillaceae bacterium UBA3470
ACCAGTCCCTTGAGACGAAGCATGCAGCCTCCACGGCGAAATTGTTTTAGTCTCAATATACCAAAAACAACTCAGGACCGGAGTGTCCGGCCCTGAGCTGAAATACGGATAATCTGCCCGTCACTTACAGGTGTACGTCACACCGTTGGCCGAATCGATCTTACGAATAACGGCCCAATCGGACTTGTGGTGAATGCCGACGAAACGGCCTTCCTTCTTGAACTCCTTCTGCAGGTCCGAGTCCTCCCAAGGGAAGGTAAAGAAAGCTTGTTTCACCTTGGCTGCGACTTCTGGATGAAGGTTGTGGGCGTGGCCATATCCGGTCGTCGGAAAGGTCTGAGACTTGTAGATAGTACGGATCTTAGCCGGATCGATTTTTTTGCGGTCAATCATACGCTTGAGAACCGAGTTGGCGACAGGCGCAACGACGTAGTCGTTGTTAGCGATACCCATAATCGAGTTGTCATGCTTGCCCGAGAAATTGGTCTTGAAGTCCTTGTCCTTAACCAAACCGAATTCGGATTTTAGCAATGCCGACGGAGCCTTGTTGCCGGAGTTCGATGTCGGCGAGGTGAACGTTAGCGTCTTTCCTTTGATATCATTCGGCGACTTAATTGCGCTATTAGCTGGTACGATGATCTCCATCTCGTAACCATAGGAGCCGTCCTTAGACGCCATCATGGCAAAAGGGACCAAGCCAGCACAGCTTACGGCAACGGGGTTGCCTCCCGTATTCACGCCGGCCACGTGCAGTCGACCAGACCGCATGGCTTCGTATTGTGCTGCATAGGACTGCACCGGAAAGAATTTTACTTTCTTGCCTGTGACCTTCGCCATGTGGTCGACAAAGCCCTTCCATACCTTCGCGTAGACGGCGGGGTCTTCAACTGGTGTGTACGAAAAAATGATGGTGCTTGGGTTGACCCAATCCTCGGGATCAAGCGGGAGGTCAGCAACCTGGTCACGGTTTCGATCGCAATAACGCTTATCCAGCGTGCCACGATAGCAGTCTTCGGCAGCCACCGCAGGCGCCACGCCAAAGGCGAATAATGTAGCAACTGCCAAAACCGCTGTTCCAATCTGGCGAGATAAGGTGTTGAGCTTCATAAGGTCTCTCCCCGTAAAAATTTTTGTTTCCCATACCCAATATCCAACGTACAACAGCCTTCAGATCGCTGACTGCTAAAATCAGGATACTGTAATTAAGCCGATGATGATCGGGCGGTGATCAGAGATGAGTCAAGGCAAATTGATCAAACCTGTGGCGGCGGACCAAGTCTGGCCTTCATATAGTCGCCGCGGGACGCCAATCGCTGGAGAAATACATGGCGACGATAACAGCGGTCACGGCCTGATTTCCTGAACGTGTCCTCTGCAGGGGTTGGAAACGCGACGACGCAGCACCATCTCAATAAAAGTTAAGCAATTTGCGAGAGTGCCCATGTTTGCCTTCCGACAACAAATGAAACCAGGCATGCCATCAGCTGCCGACGCGCTTCCAGGCCGCACCACGCCCATGCCGGTTAGCGAACCACACTTCGTCAATGGCCATCCACTGACACCGCCCTACCCGGACGGCATGGATAAGGTCATGTTCGGCCTTGGCTGTTTCTGGGGTGCGGAGCGCATGTTCTGGCAATTAAAAGGTGTCCACGTTACGGCTGCCGGCTATGCCGCCGGTTACACCCCGAACCCCACTTACGAAGAGGTGTGTTCTGGCATGACGGGCCACAACGAGGTCGTCTTAGTGATCTATGACCGGAAACTAACATCCTATGCGGACCTCCTGCGCACCTTCTGGGAGGGCCACGACCCCACCCAAGGCATGCGCCAGGGCAACGACGTTGGGACCCAGTACCGTTCTGGAATCTATTGTTATTCCGGCGAGGATCTCCGGGAGGCAGAAGCCAGCTGCAAGACCTACGCCGACAAACTAAAATCTGCGGGCTATCACCCTGTCACGACGGAAATCCTGAACGCGCCGGAATTCTATTTCGCCGAGACCTACCATCAGCAATACCTTGGCAGGAACCCGGGCGGCTATTGTGGCCTTGGCGGCACCGGCGTGCGCTGCGGCTAAGCCTCTATCTAACGTGTCCGCACCGCCGTGGGCACCAAACCAACGGCCCGTTGCATGTCGTCGTCGGCCAACATCTCGGGATTTTCGAGATAGTCGAGGACCATCTCGAATGCATCGTCGCCCCAGAACACCTCATCGTTGATGACGAAAGTCGGCACGCCAAAAGCGCCCGCCGCGATGGCCTCATCGCCGTTCGTCATAAGCCGCGCCTTGATCTCGGGATCATTGACCAGGGCGTCACCATCCGTTACCTCGGCGGACGCCTGCATGCCGGCCCAACCTTCATCGTTGTCCGGCAGGTTCCCGTCGACCCATACGGAGCGGAAGATCGCCTGCACCGCCTTCAGATCACCGTCCAGTGCCTCGGCCAGACGCAGGGCTCGCAAGGGATTGAACGGATGGTTCGGCGGCAGGTTGAAGTCGATGCCCTTGCGCCGGGCGCGCCAGGCACACTGACGGAAAATAAAGACCTTCTTCGGCTCGATCTCGGCCGGCCCAAGATGGCCCCAGTGATTCAGGTACCCGGCAAACAGTGTCGGTTTGCATATTAGACGCACATCATCGGGTAACTGATCAAGACGCATTGCCTGTAGGTAGGCGAAAGGTGAAATCACGTCAAAGTACCACGTAGCTTTTGTCATTGGTGTTCTCCCAGATCGAACGTCGCTCGAAGCAATATACAAATCAGGAACCCTATCTTACCGTAGGTTTACGTAACCGGAAGTTATCGCCGTTTCATGGCCCCGTCGCCGCCCTATATCGATAACAAAATGTCATCTTCCACCAATGCCAATCAGGAAAGAATTCGAGGACAGCATTCCCTGCGGGCCACAGTCATGACAGGCGCAGATCGCTTGGTTAGTGACAGTCAGTCCCAACGAAAGGTCATTTTCGTGGATGAAGGAAAAGACGCCACGTGCCGTTCGATCATCCTTTCCCAATTGGGCCGCCTTAGTAGACAGGCCAATGACTGCACCGCACAGAAGGAGCGAGAGGAAAGCGCGGATTATGGTCCAAATATAGGTCCCGTCCAGATCGAGTAAAATTCCTGATTAACCATGCAAACATGCACGTGATCCGCCCGACGCCTATTGATAAAATAGACATCCATCCGAGAGAGGAAAATGCACATGTTCTACACCATCGGCGACGGCAATGTTCAAACCCACGGCAACAATTACTGGGTCGCCCCGAACGCGACGCTTATCGGTCAGGTGGTTCTGGAAAGGAACGCCAGTGTCTGGTTCAACGCCGTTCTCCGCGGCGATAACGACCCCATCGTAGTCGGCGCAGGATCCAACGTTCAAGATGGCTGCATCTTGCATACGGACCCAGGCTTCCCCATTCATATCGGGCGCGACGTGACCGTCGGTCACATGGTGATGCTGCATGGCTGCACGATCGGCGTGGGCACACTGATCGGGATTGGATCGATCGTGCTCAACGGTGCGAAGATCGGCGCAAACTGTCTGTTGGGTGCTGGCGCGTTAATCCCGGAAGGCAAAGAGATTCCCCCCAATTCCGTGGTCATGGGCGCGCCCGGCAAGGTCATCCGTGAGGTCGGTGAGAAGGAGCAGAGGATGCTTGAGTCGGCTGCCGAGCATTACGTCGTCAAATACAAGCGCTATCGGGACGAACTGCGCATCGACGACGGCCAAACGGCGACCTGAAACAGATCACGCGGTGAGGTCATCAGGTTCACGCCCTGGAACGGTAGCCATGAGATTCTTTTGAAGGCGTCCAATCCCATGCGTCCATATTAGATTTTGCGCAATACCGATAAATCAGTCGAAGGGCATCTATAGATTTCGTCACCGGGGCGGCGATTCGCATCGCGTCAGGAATAATCTTTCCAGCGGTCCACCACGCCGACGTTCAAGTCAAACAGATCCAAAAGACGCCCAACGCTATGGTCGATGATGTCATCGATGGTCGTTGGCCGCGCATAGAATGCCGGCACAATGGGTGCAACCACAGCACCCATCTCTGAGAGCTCTGTCATGGTTCGGAGATGACCCGTATGCAACGGTGTTTCGCGAACCGCCAGGACCAATCGCCGTCGCTCCTTCAGCACGACGTCAGCGGCGCGACTGAGAAGAGAACTGGTCACACCTGTGGAAATCTCGCTCATGGTGCGTATCGAGCAGGGGAGGACGAGCATGCCGGTCGTCTTAAACGATCCCGACGATATCGATGCTCCGACATCCCCGACGGCGTGGGCGACGTCGGCCAACTCACGCACGGTGGATGGCTTCATGTCCACTTCATAGCCCATGGTCATCTCCGCGGATTTGGACATGACCAGATGTGTCTCCACATCCGTATCGCGAAGCAATTGCAGGGTCCGGATGCCGTAGATGACCCCAGAGGCCCCGGAAATTCCAATGATCAATCGTTGCGTTACGTCGGCCATTCCATATGCCCCTCGGTCAGGCGATCAATACACAATGGACGACCGCAGTCCGCAAGCGCTTTGCTCGCATTGGGAATATCCGACCCGCTAGGCCATCGACACGCTCCAGTCCGGCGTCAATGCTGCTTCAATCGTCCGTGGTCGACAGGATTCCGCTTGTCATGGATCGCGGATCGCGGTCGCGCCAAGTACCGCTTTCCACTTGGTGGAAGAAGTCATCCACGAACTGATTGAACAACGCCGGCTCTTCCAGATTGCATGCATGGCCGGTTTGCGGCAGCAAGACGAGGGATGAAGACGTTATGGTGCGCTTCATGAATAAACCAACATCCAGGCAAGGCTCATCCTCATCGCCGTTCAGGATCAAGGTTGGAACCTTCAGTGCGCGCATAGCCGCTTCCAGTTCGTACAGCGACGGGCGCTTGCGCTGCACGCCGCGCATGGTATTGGCGGAACCGAGGCCCGAGTGCTCACGAAGTTGTTGTTCGAATTCTGCCCAACCCCGGGGGTCCTTATTCTGGAGCTGTACGCGGGTCGGCCCAAGCGCATAATCCTTGCCAAAGACGTCCATGCCGTCATTTTCCATGCGTTCCGCTGCGGCCAAGGCTTCGTTTTCAAACTGTTCGCGAACCTCCTCGCCGGCGCCATACCCGCAGCCTGCGACAACCAGCGACGTCGCACGGTCAGCGTAATGCAGTCCGAAGTGCAAGGTCGCGAAACCGCCCATGGAAAGTCCGACGATATGCGCCTTATCGATTCCCAGACCGTCCAGAACCGCCAGAATGTCATCACGAGCATGGTCCTGGCTATACATATCCACATCCGCAGGCACCTCTGACGGTGTGAAGCCGCGCGCCGCAAAGACGACACAGCGATAGCGTCGTGAGAAATAGCGTACCTGCGGTTCCCAACTGCGCACGTCGCCGGCAAACTCATGGACGAAAACGACGGGCTCGCCGTCGCCTGCCTCTTCATAATAGAGATTGACGCCGTCCGGTGTGGTGATTGTGGCCATAACATTCTCCCTGACTAAAACGACGGAAGTCTGGCGCGCCCGGCGAGATTCGAACTCACGACCCCCTGATTAGGAATCAGGTGCTCTATCCAACTGAGCTACGGGCGCGATTAGTTGGCTGCTATACGACTACGTTATCCTACTAGCACAGGACGACTTCGGCGTCAGGTCCAAATTCTGGCCAAGCACCGTGGGCAAAACCAAGTGCCGGCGCAGACTAGAGAGAATGTCCGCATTGTTGCCGTATAGCTGGACGCCACCGACGGCAAAGGTCTCCTAAAGTTAGCGCTCGCAGCCGTTCTTATCATGCTTAACGCCGGTCGGGTCATGGATATCAGCTGCGCACGATCTGGGTGCCA
Organism: Rhodospirillaceae bacterium UBA3470; assembly: GCA_002378125.1. Classification (GTDB taxonomy): domain Bacteria; phylum Pseudomonadota; class Alphaproteobacteria; order Rhodospirillales; family Casp-alpha2; genus UBA3470. Next base: position 5,868 of record DFRF01000008.1, read on the forward strand.
ACGCCGCCCTTGGTGAACAGTTCGATGAGAATCGCGTGCGGCACCCGGCCGTCGATGATGGTGGCTGCGTCGACGCCGGAATTAACCACGTCCATGCAGGTTTCAATTTTCGGAATCATGCCGCCCTGAATGATGCCATCGTCGATGAGGCCTTGCGCGTCGGCCATCGTCATTTCGGAAATCAGGTTGCCGTCAGCGCCAAGCACCCCGGCCACGTCGGTCAACATATAAAGCCGCACCGCGCCCACCGCCCGCGCGATAGCGCCGGCCACCGTATCAGCATTGATGTTCAAGGTCTCGCCGTCGGGGCCCAGCCCGATGGGCGCAATTACCGGCGTGATGCCACCCTCGTTAAAGGCCTCCAGAACATACGGGTTGATCTGCTTCGGGTCGCCTACTAGGCCCAGGTCCAAGACCTTTTCGATGTTCGAACCGGGATCGCGGGTCGCCCGCTTCAGTCGATCGGCTTGGATCAGGTTGCTGTCCTTGCCGCAAATGCCCACCGCGTAGCCGCCCGCCGCCGAGATGCCGGCGACGATCTGCTTGTTGATGGATCCAGCAAGAACCATCTCGACGACATCTACTGTCGCTTTGTCCGTGACCCGGAGCCCATCGATGAATTCGGAACGGATCTGCAGTTTTTCCAGCATGGCCCCGATCTGTGGGCCGCCGCCGTGCACGACGATGGGATTTAGCCCCACCTGACGCAGCAGAACAATGTCGCGCGAGAACCGCTCAGCCAAGGTCGCGTCGCCCATGGCGTGGCCACCGTACTTGATGACCACGGTCTTGCCCGCGAACCGGCGCATATAAGGCAGCGCCTCAGACAAAATCTGAGCCTGGGCAAAGGAAGGGTCAAGATCAGATGTGGTCGCATCGTCATCCATGGCGGCAACCTATCGCAGTTGATCCGGCGGGGCCAGACCTATAGATCGCCCCATTCACCGATGCTCTTAAAATGAGGAAACTCGGACCCATAGGGATGGGCATCCTTGCCGTAACTCATGAAGGATGGCTTAAAGCACTTGCCAAATGGCTCCTAATCATATTCCGGACCAGTTGGTCCATAAAACTAGGTGAATCTCTTGCGAACACTTATGACTCAGGGTACGACAGAAGCTGGACGATGGAGGCAACCATCTGAGAAGTTATATTTTTTATCACTTTAACGGTTTTTAGGAAATTTCATGGCTCGCAACAAAATCGGACTTATCGGCGCCGGCATGATCGGCGGAACGCTAGCCCATTTGGCTGGGCTTAAGGAGTTGGGTGACGTCGTCTTGTTCGACATCGTAGACGGTATTCCACAGGGCAAGGCACTGGACTTGGCCCAATCATCGCCCGTCGAGGGGTTCGATGCGAAGCTGTCAGGAACCAAGTCCTACGCTGGTATCCGCGGTGCCGACGTGGTCATTGTCACTGCAGGCGTGCCCCGCAAGCCGGGCATGAGCCGCGATGACCTGATCGGCATCAACACCTCGGTCATGGAACAGGTCGGTGCGGGCATCAAGCAGTACGCCCCCAACGCGTTCGTCATCTGCATTACCAACCCCTTGGACGTGATGGTCGGTATCCTTCGCGATGCCTGCGGTCTGCCGCACAACAAGGTGGTTGGCATGGCAGGCGTGCTAGACTCGGCACGCTTCCAGCACTTCATCGCCGAAGAATTCAATGTCTCCGTCGAGGACGTCACGGCCTTCGTGCTTGGCGGCCACGGCGACAGCATGGTGCCGTCCATACGCTATTCCACGGTCGCCGGCATTCCACTGCCGGACCTGATCAAAATGAAATGGACTACTCAGAAGCGCATCGATGAGATTGTCCAACGCACCCGCATGGGCGGCGGCGAAATCGTCAACCTGCTGAAGACGGGCTCCGCCTTCTATGCGCCAGCATCCTCCGCCATCGCCATGGCGGAAAGCTATCTGAAAGACAAAAAGCGCGTGCTGCCTTGCGCAGCGTACCTGAAGGGTGAATATGGCGTGAAGGGCATCTACGTTGGCGTGCCAGTGGTGATCGGGGCCAAGGGCGTGGAACGCATCGTCGAGATCAAACTGGATGCCGCTGAGCGCTCCATGTTTCGGAAATCCGTGAAGGCCGTCAAGGACCTGGTCGCAGTTACAAAGAAACTTCAACGCGACATGGCGAAGGAGAAAGCCGCCAAGGCCGCACCGAGGAAGAAGTGAGAACTTAATCCGCGACAGGGGGCCCGCCGGTAACCGGTCCAACGCGGGAATTATGACGAGGGGGATGACATGAATATTCACGAATACCAGGGTAAACAGGTGTTGGCCGAGTACGGCGTCGCCGTGCCACGCGGGCATGTGGCCTTCACCGTCGACGAGGCCGTCAAGGCGGCGGAGGAACTGGGCGGAGATGTCTTCGTCGTCAAATCACAGATCCATGCCGGTGGCCGGGGTGCCGGGCGGTTCAAGGACAAACCAGACGGCAAGGGCGGCGTGCGTGTCGTCAAGACAGTCGACGAGGTCCGCGAGAACGCCGCCGAGATGCTGAACCACGTTTTGGTCACCAAGCAGACCGGCCCTGACGGCAAGGAAGTTAAGCGGCTCTACATTGAAGAGGGCTGCGACATCGCCCGCGAACTCTACATGGGCATGCTGCTGGACCGGCAATCGTCTCGGCTTTTGATCATGGCGTCCACGGAGGGTGGAATGGAGATCGAGGAAGTCGCAGAAGCGACGCCCGAGAAGATCCAAAAGGTTGTCATTGATCCGGCCACTGGCATCCGGCCCTACCACGCTCGACAGTTGGCTTTTGGTCTAGGATTAGAGGGCGCGCAGATCAAGTCGGCGATCAAGCTGATCATCTCCTTGTATCAAGCCTTTAATGACCTGGATTGCTCCATGGTAGAAATCAACCCGCTGGTGGTCACGGGGGCCGGTGACGTAATGGCGCTCGACGCAAAGGTAGGCTTCGACGACAACGCGCTCTATCGCCATAAGGACGTCGCTGACATGCGCGACGAGGAAGAAGAGGACGCGGCCGAGCTGGAAGCCGGCAAGTGGGACCTCAACTACGTTAAGCTTGATGGCGAAATTGGGTGCATGGTGAACGGCGCAGGCCTCGCCATGGCAACCATGGACATCATTAAGCTGGAAGGGTCCGAACCCGCCAACTTCCTGGACGTGGGCGGCGGTGCCACCGCCGAACGAGTCACAGCTGCCTTTAAAATCATCCTGTCCGATCCCAACGTGAAGGGGATCTTGGTCAACATCTTCGGCGGCATCA
>DFRF01000008.1:9425-26015 GCA_002378125.1 Rhodospirillaceae bacterium UBA3470
AACATCTTCGGCGGCATCATGCGCTGCGACGTGATCGCCGAGGGCGTTGTTACAGCGGCAAAGGAGGTCGACCTGCACGTGCCCCTAGTGGTGCGTCTGGAAGGCACGAACGTTGAAAAAGGCAAAGCAATCATGGCGGCCTCAGGCCTCGCGATCACCTCAGCCGATGATTTGGGTGATGCTGCGAAAAAGGTCGTCGCCGCGGTGAAGGAGGCTGGATAATGTCAGTATTGGTTGGAAAAGACACCAAGGTGATCTGCCAGGGATTCACCGGCGCGCAGGGGACTTTCCATTCGGAACAAGCCATCGCCTACGGCACAAACATGGTGGGCGGCGTGACACCGGGAAAAGGCGGCACTAAGCATTTAGACTTGCCGGTCTTCGACACGGTCGCAGGCGCAGTTGATGAGACAGGCGCGAATGCTAGCGTTATTTACGTGCCGCCACCATTCGCCGCGGACGCCATTATGGAGGCGATCGACGCGGAAATTCCTCTGATTATCTGTATTACGGAAGGTATCCCAGTTATCGATATGATAACCGTGAAGCGCGCGTTGGCGAATTCCGGCTCGCGCCTCATCGGGCCAAACTGCCCGGGCGTGATCACACCGGACGAGTGTAAGATTGGCATCATGCCGGGCCACATCCATAAACGCGGTTCCGTAGGTATTGTGTCGCGTTCGGGCACGCTCACCTATGAGGCCGTGGCGCAGACCACCACTGCAGGCCTAGGTCAGAGCACCTGCATTGGCATCGGTGGCGATCCAGTTAACGGCACCAATTTTGTTGATTGCCTGGAGATGTTCGTCGCCGATGACGAGACCAAGAGCATCGTCATGATCGGTGAGATCGGCGGTTCTGCGGAGGAAGACGGTGCGCAGTTCCTTAAGGATTCGGGCACCAAAAAACCGGTCGTCGGCTTCATCGCCGGCGTTACGGCGCCCCCAGGAAAGCGCATGGGCCATGCGGGCGCCATTATCTCTGGCGGCAAAGGCACGGCGGAAGCAAAGATCGAGGCCATGCAATCGGCTGGCATTCACGTGTCGGCAAGTCCGGCGCGACTGGGTGAGACCATGCTGGAGGCGTTAAAGGGTTAAACTCCACCGACGCCCTTTGGCAGAACACAAGGGAGGCACGCCGAAAGGCGCAGCAGACGACCATGGAACTTGACCCCAATGCGTTCCTGTATTCCGGCAATCAGGTTTACATCGCGGAAATGTACGAACGTTACCTAGATGACCCCCATTCCGTGGAGCATCGCTGGCAAGATTTTTTCGCCGACATGGAAGCCGAGGCAAAGGACATCTCCACAGAGCGCCGGGGTGCGTCGTGGGCGCCCTCGGATGCCGGCGTCATTGGCCGAGGCGACCTTACCACCTTGTCGGAGCAAATGACCCGGGGTCATGAGACCACCCAGCCCATCAATTTGACGGCGCAGGCATCCGTTCAACACACCAGCGCGGTGAAGACCCGTGAAGCGACGTTGGATTCAATCCGCGCCCTCATGATGATCCGCGCCTATCGCGTTCGCGGCCACCTGAAGGCAAATTTGGACCCCTTGGGCCTAGAGGAGCCAACCGAGCATCCAGAGCTCGATCCTAAGACCTATGGGTTTTCGGAAAAGGACATGGACCGGGAGGTCTTCATCAACTACGTACTCGGCCTGGAAACGGCGACCGTCCGCGAGATCATCTCCGTCCTGCAAGAAACCTACTGCGGCTCCGTCGGTGTCGAATTCACTCACATCCAGGACCCTGACGAGAAGGCGTGGATTCAAGAGCGTATTGAACGCATTCACAATCAGTCCAACTTTACCGAACGTGGCAAGCGGGCCATCCTCAACCGCCTGATCGAAACCGAAGGGTTTGAGAAGTACCTGGACAAAAAGTTCACCGGCACTAAGCGCTTCGGCCTGGACGGCGGCGAAAGCCTAGTTCCGGCTATGGAACAGATCTTTAAGCGCGGTAGCCAACTGGGCGTCCAGGAGATTGTGCTCGGCATGGCACATCGGGGCCGGCTCAACGTGCTTGCCAACGTGATGGGCAAGCCCTTTCAGGCAATCTTTCATGAATTCCAGGGCGGGTCTTCGCGGCCAGAAGATGTAGGCGGCTCCGGCGACGTAAAATACCACCTGGGCTCCTCATCAGACCGGGTGTTCGACGGCAAGTCTGTGCACCTGTCGCTGACCGCCAACCCGTCCCACCTCGAGGCCGCAAATACAGTTTGCCTGGGTAAGGTCCGGGCTAAACAGAAGCAGATGAATGACCCAGACCGAGAAAAGGTCATGTGCATGCTATTGCATGGTGACGCGGCCTTCGCTGGTCAGGGCCTCGTTCCGGAGAGCTTAGATCTCTCAAACCTTTTTGGTTACAAGACCGGCGGCACGATCCATATCATCATCAATAACCAGATTGGGTTCACCACGGCACCTAAGAATTCGCGCACATCCCACTATTCCTCTGACGTAGCCAAGGTCGTGGATGCGCCCATCTTCCATGTTAACGCAGACGACGTAGAAGCCGTGGTCCACTGTGCGCGGGTCGCCGTCGAATACCGTCAGCGGTTCAAGAAGGATGTGGTCATCGACATGATCTGTTATCGGCGCCACGGCCATAATGAGGGTGATGAACCTATGTTTACCCAGCCGCTCATGTACAAGAAAATTTCGGCGCACCCGACGACCCTACAAATCTACTCCCAGAAGCTGGTACATGAGAATGTGCTGACCCAAGATGAAGCGGATCAACAAATCGCCGACTTCATCCGGCACCTGGACGATGCCTTTGAGGCCGCGGGCAATTATAAGGCCAATAAGGCTGACTGGCTAGACGGCGCCTGGACGGGTATGTCCATCGCGTCCGACGACGCCCGCCGGGGGAAAACGGGCGTGCCCGTGGAGCGGTTGAAGGAAATCGGGGAAGGCCTTACCCGGGCCCCGGACAATTTCTACATCCATTCCCGTATCCAGCGCCAGCTTGACGCGAAGAGAAAGATGTTCGAAACGGGTGAAGGCTTTGACTGGGCCACGGCCGAGGCGCTGGCTTTCGGCTCACTTCTCCTTGAAGGCAATGCGGTACGTCTGTCTGGTCAGGATTCGGAACGAGGCACCTTCTCGCAACGTCACTCGGTTCTCACTGATCAGGAAAGCGAAGAGAAGTACACACCGCTGAACAACCTGCGCTTCGGGCAAGCCCCCTATGAGGTCATTAATTCGCCCCTATCAGAAGCCGGCGTCTTGGGCTTCGAGTACGGTTACAGCCTGGCTGAACCTCAGATGCTGGTGCTTTGGGAAGCCCAGTTCGGCGACTTTGCCAACGGCGCTCAGGTCATCATCGACCAGTTCATCGCCGCCGGCGAAGCAAAGTGGCTGCGCATGAGCGGACTGGTGATGCTGCTGCCACACGGTTACGAAGGCCAGGGTCCGGAGCACTCATCGGCGCGCCTGGAGCGCTACTTGCAACTCTGCGCCGAAGACAACATTCAGGTAGCGAACTGCACCACACCATCTAATTACTTCCACGCGCTGCGCCGTCAGATCCATCGGGACTTCCGCAAACCACTTATTTTGATGACGCCGAAATCCCTGCTGCGGCATAAGCGCTGCGTCTCATCGATGGATGACATGGCAGACGGCACCACGTTCCACCGCGTACTCTGGGACGAGGAGGATCCGACCGACGATCCTAAACGGTCTTTGGTCGAGGACGACAAGATCAAGCGGGTCGTCCTGTGTACGGGTAAGGTCTACTTCGACCTCTACGAAGAGCGTCAGAAACGCGGCATCAAGGACGTTTACCTAATGCGGGTGGAACAAGTCTATCCATTCCCTCATAAGGCGCTGGTCACCGATCTCAACCGGTTCAAGAATGCCGATATCGTCTGGTGCCAAGAAGAGCCTCGCAATAACGGCTGCTGGTTCTTTGTGCGCGAACGCCTAGAAGCAGTTTTGCAAGAGATTGGCCACAAGGAAATTGGTCCAAAATATATCGGTCGCCCGGAGGCCGCCGCACCAGCCACAGGCCTGATGAGCCGTCACGTGAACCAGCAGAAGGCCCTCATCGACGAAGCCCTGACCACGCCAGCGCCAACCTCCCGGATGCGCCGAGTGTCCGCCAAGGCGCCGGCTAAGAAGACCACGGTGAAGCGCTCCGCCACACGCGCCAAGAAGAAGTGAACCCGATCGATTCAACCCACAGATAAATATAAAAGCCGAGGTACATCATGGCCATAGACATCCTCGTCCCCACCCTTGGGGAGTCCGTTACCGAAGCGACCCTCGCCAAGTGGTTCAAGGCGGTCGGGGATACCGTCGCCGCCGACGAGCCCCTGGCGGAACTAGAGACGGACAAGGTATCCCTAGAAGTGAACGCCCCAGCCGCAGGCGTGCTTATGGAAATTCGCGTGCCCGAAGGTGCCGACGTGGGCCTGGGCGCGGTTCTTGGCGTGCTGAAGGAAGGCACGGCGGTCAGTGCCACCGTGCCCGCCCCCACGCCAGCTACAGAACTGGTACCAGCGCCAGTTCCCCAGCCGGTGGGCAACGATCCGGTGGATATCGTTGTGCCGACCTTAGGTGAATCGGTCACCGAAGCGACGGTAGCGAAATGGTTCAAGACCGTCGGCGATGCCGTCGGCGCAGATGAGCCGCTGGTCGAGTTGGAAACGGACAAGGTTTCGGTGGAGGTCAACGCACCAACTGCCGGCAAGCTGGCTTCCATTGCCGCCGCCGCGGGCACGGAAGTATCCATAGGCGCCCTCTTGGGCACCTTGCAGGCGGGGGCAGGCGCCCCGGCCGCCGCCCCGACCCCTGCGGCCCCACCCCCGGCAACGCCCCCCTCACCAACATCGGCTGTCGCCGTCGCACCGGCGTCTTCATCCGTGCCCATGTCGCCAGCGGTACGCAAGCTGATCGAAGACAACGATCTGGACCCGGCGAAGATCGTCGGCACGGGCAAGGGTGGACGATTGACCAAAGGCGACGTCATGGCCGCTATCAAAGCCGGGACGGCGAAGGTCTTGCGTTCCGCCCCTGCCGCCGCGACCGCGGCATCGGCGCCACTCCAACCCGCGACAGAATTACCGCCGCGCATCGATGATCCACGCGAGGAACGAGTCCGCATGACCAAGCTGCGCAAGATCATCGCCTCGCGCCTGAAGGAGGCTCAGAACACGGCCGCCATGCTGACCACCTGGAACGAGGTGGACATGGGCGCGGCCATGGAACTGCGCGCCGAGTACAAGGATCAGTTCGAGAAGAAGCACGGTGTGCGGTTGGGCTTCATGTCCTTTTTCGTCCGCGCGGCCTGCATCGGTCTCAAGGAATGGCCGGCCGTAAACGCCGAGATCTACGGCGACGAGCTGATTTACAAGAACTACTACAACATCGGCGTTGCCGTCGGCACACCGCAGGGTCTGGTAGTGCCTGTGATCAAGGATGCGGACCAGATGCGCTTTGCCGAGATCGAGGGATCCATCTCCGACTTTGGCCACCGCGCCCGGGACGGCAAGCTCGGCATGGACGAGATGATGGGGGGCACCTTCACTATCTCCAACGGCGGCGTGTTCGGTTCATTGAACTCGATGCCAATCTTAAACGTGCCGCAGTCCGCCATCTTGGGAATGCACACGATCCAGAAACGTCCCGTCGCGGTGGGCAACGAGGTGGTCATCCGCCCGATGATGTATCTGGCACTAAGCTACGATCACCGTATCGTCGATGGCCGCGAGGCGGTCTCTTTCCTGGTGCGCATGAAGGAATGCATCGAGGATCCACAACGTATCATGTTGGATGTCTAGGCGCCATCAGCCCATGTCTGGCTTAGAGAGGTAAATCATGAGCGACAAATACGACCTGGTCGTCATCGGCGGCGGACCTGCCGGTTATGTGGGCGCGATCCGCGCCGCGCAACTAGGCCTGAAGACGGCCATCCTGGAAACCCGGGACAAGCTGGGCGGCACGTGTCTGAATGTTGGCTGCATTCCATCGAAAGCATTGCTGCAATCATCTCATCACTATGAAATGGTGGATAAGGAGTTCGAGCATCATGGCATCGACGTGTCAGGGTTGAAGCTAAACCTTGAGACTATGCTTGGCCGCAAGCAGAAGGTTGTGGATGACCTGACCAAGGGTATCGAGTTCCTTATAAAGAAGAACAAGATCGATTACGTAGCCGGCTTTGGCGAGATTGCCGGACCTGGCAAGGTGTCCGTGTCACCGAGTAAAGGCAAGAAGACGCAGGTGCTTGAGACCGAAAATATCATGATCGCCACCGGCTCCCAGGTGACGCCACTCCCGGGTGTGGAGATCGATGAAAAACAGATCGTGTCATCGACGGGCGCGTTGGATCTTGCGAAAGTGCCGAAGGAAATGGTGGTTATCGGCGCTGGCGTCATCGGGCTGGAGTTGGGCTCCGTCTGGCGCAGGCTGGGCGCCAATGTCACTGTGGTGGAATTCCTGGACGTAGTATTGCCTGGGATGGACGCGGAGATCTCCAAGAACATGCAGCGCATCCTAAAGAAGCAGGGAATGGCCTTTAAGATGGAGACCAAGGTCACCGGCGCGAAGAAGGCGAAGGCTGGTGTAACGTTGACCATGGAACCTCGCGATGGCGGCAACGCGGAAACCATGAAAGCGGACGTGGTCCTGGTCGCCATTGGGCGTCGGCCCTTCACGGACAAGCTCGGCCTGGACAGGATCGGCGTCACCGTGGACGAGCGTGGGTTCATCCCCGTAGATGAGGACTACCAGACCAACGTGCCGGGCATCTTCGCCGTCGGCGACGTGATCGGCGGCGCCATGTTAGCTCACAAGGCTGAGGACGAAGCAGTGGTCTGCGCCGAAATTCTGGCGGGCCAGACCGGGCAAATCGACTACGACTCTATCCCGGGTATCGTCTACACACACCCGGAAGTGGCCGCCGCGGGCAAGACGGAAGAGCAGTTGAAGGAAGCTGGCATCGAATATAATTCCGGCAAGTTCCCCTTCTCCGCCAACTCCCGGGCACGCTGCAATGCGGATACGGATGGCTTCGTGAAAATCCTCTCGGCTAAGGACGACGACCGAGTGCTTGGTTGCCACATCATCGGCCCACAGGCCGGCGACTTGATCCAGGAAGTGGTTAATGTCATGGAATTTGAGGGTTCGGCGGAAGACATCGCGCGCATCTGCCATGGCCACCCGGGTCTCCCCGAAGCGGTCAAGGAAGCGGCGCTGGACGCCGACGGGCGCGCTGTCCACATCTGATCGAGACAAGTCGTTCTCTGAACCTCATGGACCCGACCGTGGCCCTTCAAGAGGCTTTGGCGCAACACCAAGGCCGGCCGTCTTGAGAACGTAAATGCCGGCTATGAGGCCGCCCTCTGACGCAATCCAAATGATTTGAATGCGCCTCACTTTCTGGACCTCCTAGCGTATCCGACCTGCCACCGCGACGCGGCGGCTCGCCTCATTTCCCGCGCTCTAGAGCTGCAACCAGATTCTCCCAAGGCCCATAATTCACCGGTTAATATCGACAAGAACCGCGAGGACCGGCCCACCGCCGAGGCCGATTGCATTGATTTGCACAAGACCGCAGGGTGCGGCGGCGCTGCCCGCGACAGGCCAGCCGGCGAGATGATGTTTCATCATTGACATTTCGATATTTCTAGATATATAAAAATAATAGACTTTTACAAAACCTGGTTCTGTGGAGACGATTATGACGCAATTGGCAATAGCAGCCTCGAACATAGGAAGATTGCTTGGCGGCATCGACCGAACCTGGATTGCTAACGCGCTCATCTTCCTGGCCATCGTCGCGATCGCACCGGGTCAGGCCCCCGTCAGCGCCCAATTCACCTTAGACGCCCTGATCGGCATCGCGCCGTTCCTGCTTTCCGCCATCGCCATAGCTGCATACGCCAAGGCGACGGGCGCCGACGGTCTCATGGCGCGGGCGTTCCAAGGCCGGCTTTCGATGATGATCCTCCTTGCCGCCGTATTCGGGGGCCTGTCTCCCTTCTGTTCGTGCGGCGTGATTCCGTTAATCGCAGCGCTCTTGTCTATGGGTATCCCGGTGCCCGCCGTGATGGCCTTTTGGCTGGCGTCGCCGTTGATGGACCCATCAAAATTTGTCTTGGCCACAGGAATGTTGGGCTTTGACTTCGCCGTCATGCTGACCATAGCGGCAGTGGGGTTGGGCCTGATCGGCGGGTTCGCCACCCGCTTGGTGATGGCCTACGGCGGCTTTGCCAATCCCCTACGCGAAGGTATCGGCAATGGTGGATGCAGCGGCAACGTCATGCGCACAGAGAAGCCCGTAAACTGGTTTTTCTGGGCGGAAGCGGAGCGGCGTCAGGCGTTCTCCAAAGAAACTATGTCGACAACCCTGTTTCTGTTGAAATGGCTGACCCTCGCGTTCCTACTGGAAAGTTTGTTGATAACGTATATGCCGGCGGAATCCGTAGCCGAGGTTCTCGGAACAGACAGTACCTGGGCCATTCCAATCGCCACGTTAGTGGGCGTGCCGACTTACCTGAACCCCTTCGCCGCGCTTCCCCTGATCAAAAGCCTGATCGATATGGGTGTCATGCCGGGTGCCGGGTTCGCCTTCCTGGTGGCTGGCGCGGTGACGTCGCTTCCCGCCGCAATCGCCGTGTTTGCCTTAGTTAAGCGGCCCATGTTCCTGTGGTACATTGGACTAGCGCTGACCGGTGCCTTGGCATCTGGTTTACTCTACCAGCTTTACGCGGGATAAGCTGAGGCCTTCGTCAGGCCCCCCCGTCTTAAACGAGGCCGTTCATGCCGGGAAAACCCGCAAGCTCCACTGTTCCCCTGATCGCTGCCTTCGTGGCAGCACAGATGGGTGTTATGCAGGGGTCAGGTACCTTCGCCGCCCTGCTCCCGAATTTTATTGAGCTTTGGAATCTCTCGAAGACCGACGCCGGATGGATCAATGGCATATACTATGCCGGCTACCTTAGTGCGGTACCGTTCCTGGTCAGCCTCACGGACCGGGCGCCACCACGGCGCATCTTCTATGCCTCGGCGATGCTTGGCATCCTCGCCGGACTAGGCTTCGCATTCTTCGCAGAAGGGTTCTGGACGGCCATGCTGTTCCGTATGCTGGGCGGCATCAGTATTGCGGGCACTTACATGCCCGGCCTAAAACTATTGAGCGACCACCTGGAACATCATTCCCCCAACTATGATCATTCGCGCGGCGTCGCCTTTTATACTTCTGGGTTCGGCTTCGGCCTCTCCTTATCATTCTTTTTTAGCGGCATCATCAATGATTACTGGGACTGGCGCCTGGCCTTCGCCATTTCGGCACTGGGGCCTTTGTCGGCGATGATCATCCTTCATACCAGTGTCGCCCGGCCAGATCCAAAGGCCACCGTCGTGCCGAATACCCACTTGTTAGATTTCCGCCCGGTGCTAAAGCGCGGCCAGGTGATGGCCTACGTCCTGGCCTACACGGTGCATAATTTTGAACTCTTCGCCTTCCGCTCCTGGGCGGTAGCATTTTTGATCTACGCTACGACAGCTGGCCCCGACCCAACGGCCGCGGCCGGCTTCCCGCTGTCGCCTGCAACCATCATCGCCGGTGCTATCCTCATCGGCCCTCTCGGCAGCATCCTCGGCAACGAACTGTCCCGAACCATTGGGCGGCGGCTGGCAATCTCCATCCTAATGTTCGCGTCCGCGACCATGGCGGCTACTTTTGGGTTTTTAGCGGACCAGGCCTATACCCTGGTGGTCGTCGTCGCGGTCATCTACTGCGTCCTCCAAGTCTCTGACTCGGCCTCCATCACTGCCGGCGCAATGGCCAGCGCGCCTCCGGGCTATCGGGGCACTACCATGGCTGTGCATTCGTGCATCGGGTTCATGGGCTCTTTCGCCGGCCCAGTGATCTTCGGACTGATCCTTGACATGGCCGATCCCACAGGCAACGGCGGTACCACCTTGATCTCTTGGGGATGGGCCTTCGTCGGCGTCGGACTGGTGGTGGCCATGGGACCTTTTTTTATCCACGCTATGGCGAGCGAGGACCGGCGCGCACTCTAGCACGATCGACTTAGCTAATAGCCATTCAGCCCGCGATAGTTTCGACCATGCGATAGCACCCCAGTGGCAGAAGCCTGGGCACGTGAGGACAAATGAGGAAACTTGACAATCTAGGTGTGGCGCCTGGCGAAAGCCTACGAGACGGGCTTCGGGCCGACCATCGACGCGTCCGCCTTGCGAGAGTTAAAACAGTCGGACCAGATCAGCCCCGGGGACCCTCTCTGGTGTGACTGCATGGACATCAGGGCTTAGGCGACCTTTTTTCAATTGGTTCAAAGAAGACGCGGACGGTTAAACCGACCGTCGCGCCCGAGGATGGGCACTGGCATACACGGACTGTAGTCGGGCCACATCCACGTCCGTATATCGCTGCGTGGTGGACAGTGATTTATGGCCAAGGAGTTCTTGGATAGTTCGCAAATCGCCACCACCAGCCATTAGATGGGTGGCGAAGCTGTGGCGCAGAGCATGTGGCGTGGCCGTCTCCGGTAGACGCAAGAGCTTGCGCAAAATGCGAACCTGTTTCTGCGCGACACCCGGGTTCAAGCGTGCACCGCGCACGCCGACAAACAACGGGTCGTCCGCTTTCAGGTGGTAGGGACAAAGTGCCAAATAGTCGCCGATAACCTCTTGAACCGCCGGTAGTACCGGGACGACCCGCTCCTTAGCGCCCTTACCCAAAACGCGAACCATATCCGAGCCCGATCCGCCCAACTGACCCCGGTTCAGGCCGATGGCTTCGCCGATACGGAGCCCACAGCCATAGAGCAGGAACAAGAACGCCTTGTCGCGCTTACCAACCCAGGGCTCGCCACTGAGGTTCTCCACCTCGTTCAGGGCCTCCATGGCGTCCTCAGCAGTCAGCGCCCGAGGGACGGATTTCGGAATCTTCTGCGAACGGAGGGCATGGATTGCCGCATTCTCCGCAAACTCCCGACGTTCCAGGAACCGAAAGAACCCCTTTAGGGTGGAGACGGCCCGCGCCGTCGACGTGCGAGCCAGCCCGTCGGCATTGCGCCCGGCCAGGTAGCCGCGAAAATCCATGGTCGTCAGGCCTTCCAGATCGCCGAGCCCCGGCGGATAGCCAAGATGGTCGCTGAGAAATAGAAAGAACCCCTTAAGATCGTATTCGTAGCTAGCGATGGTATTTTTCGCAGCGCGGCGTTCGTGACGTAGCCAATCCTTCCATGCGGCAATGGCTTTGATCACTCCGGGTTCGGCGACGATCTCCGTCAATCGCCGAACGCCGCCTGCGGCGCGCTGTCCCCATCTAGCGCCCGGACGATGCTTTGCTCCAGGACCCGACACAGGAACGTCAGCAATTCCGTCCCCTGACCGGGATGGAAGGAGGCCCCCCGCGCACCAAGCGCCAAAAGACCCGCCGGCAGGTTGTCTGACGGCCGCATGCGGACCAGCGCGGCGGAACGCACCAGTCCCGCACCGGAACCGAACAAGGAGCCATCATCATTCAGTTCGCGGAACAACCGTACATCCTGATCATCGCCCAGCAAACGGTCGACGGCGTCCGGAGCCAGTTGGCCTAAGTCGCCCTGTACCAGGCGGGTGTCGGGCCGGACCGCTGGCTCGAACGCCACGCTGACCACGTCGACATCTAACAGTAATGGCCAGTCGTGACTGACAACATGGACGATGTCACCCCATTGCCGAGCCGCCAAAAGCGCCAGCACAGCGGCATGAGCGCGGGTCTGAGTTGACATGTTGGAGCGGCTGGTCTCGATCACGTCCTGGGCGCAGTCGCGCAACTCATCCATTTCGGAACGATTGCGGTTTATCAAATACTGCTGCATATCGACGACGCCGTCCCCGGACCAGCGTGCCGGCGGAGCCAAGGCCTCCAGCACGTCGGGATTACGGATCAGGAAATCTGGATGGTCGCGCAGATAGTCGGCGACGGCCGAATCGCTGAGCGGTGGATCAGTTATGGGCGTCGAAGACGCTGGCTGGTCCGTAGGCTGCGTCATCGCTGTTTCCTTCAACAAATCTCTAGCCCTCGCCAGGGCCGCGAATCGCTCTATTATACCCCTTGGAACCATGAACAAATACATAAAGCTCCGCCCGTGACTGCCAACGCCCTCGAAACCTTCACCGCCGGATCGCGGGTCAGCGTGCTACTGCCCCTTTCCCTCGGTACAACCTACGATTACCGGGTACCAGATGGCCTGAGCCTGAACGTCGGTGACGTGGTACGCGTACCATTGGGGCCGCGCGTCATCTCCGGCGTGGTCTGGGGCGCGGGTGAGGACGCAATCGAGGATAAGCGCCTGAAGGACGTAGTTGCCCGGCACGACTGTCCGCCGTTCCCCGACGTCAGCCGGCGCTTCGTCACCTGGGTGGCTCGCTACACCATGCACATGCCGGGTGCTGTCCTGAAGATGGCCTTGAGCGTCCCCAACGCGCTGGAGCCACCAAATCCGATCACCGCCTACTCAGCCGGTCATGTGCCTGATGGGCTGCGCATGACGCCAGCTCGCCAGCGCGTCCTAGACGCCGCCGCCATCGGTCCTCCGCGCATCGCGGCCGAGCTGTCCAGCGATGCCGGCGTCTCGTCGGGCGTAGTCAAGAGCCTGGCCAACGCCGGTGCGCTAAAGCCCGTGTTTATTGCCTCCGTGACCATGCCGCCGGAGCCGGATGCCGATCACCCGGGGCCCAAACTTTCCAACGATCAGAACGTAGCAGCCCTGCGCCTGGTTGACGCAGTGGAGGCAGGTGGCTTCGGCGTAACCCTGGTAGATGGGGTTCCGGGTGCGGGAAAGACGGAGGTCTATTTCCAGGCAGTGGCCAAGGCCCTCCAAAAAAGTCGCCAAGTCCTGGTCTTGTTACCGGAGATCGCGCTCAGCGCCCAGTGGTTCGAACGCTTCCGCCGGCGATTCGGCGCCGCACCCGTGGAATGGCATTCTGACCTGGCCCAGGGACAGCGTCGGGCCAACTGGCGCGCTGTCGCCGAAGGTAGGGCCAAGGTTGTGGTCGGCGCGCGTTCGGCCCTGTTCCTACCGTTCCAGGATCTGGGCCTTATTGTGGTGGACGAAGAACACGAAAGCGCCTTCAAGCAGGAAGACGGCGTCATCTACAACGGCCGCGACATGGCCGTGGTCCGGGCCCAGTTGGGCAACATCCCCATCGTCCTAGTGTCGGCGACGCCATCCTTAGAGACTGTGGTCAACGCGGAACAAGGTCGCTACGATAGGGTGCACCTGACCACCCGCCACGCCGGCGCCGTGTTGCCCGAGATCGGCGTCATCGACTTGTTGAAGACCCCGCCCGATAGTGGCCACTGGTTATCACCGCCGCTGCGCGGCGCGGTCACGGAGACCCTAGCGGCGGGCGAACAGGCGTTATTGTTTCTGAACCGACGGGGCTATGCCCCACTAACCCTGTGTCGGCGCTGCGGACACCGATTCCAATGTCCGCGCTGTACCGCATGGCTAGTTGAGCACCGCCTGGCCGGACGATTGCAATGCCATCACTGCGGCTATAGCGCGACGCCACCCGAACGCTGCCCTTCGTGCGACGCGAAGGAAAGCCTGGTGGCATGTGGGCCTGGCGTGGAACGCCTGGCCGAGGAGGTAGCTCTGGCCTTTCCCCGAGCCCGGACGATTATCGCCGCGTCCGACAATATCTACTCACCGCGCGCCGCCGCGGAGTTGGTGGCGCAAATCGAAACCCATCAAGTGGATATCGTAATCGGCACCCAAATCATCGCCAAGGGTTACCATTTCCCCTTGCTGACCTTGGTCGGCGCGGTGGATGCGGACTTGGGCTTGCAGGGCGGCGACTTGCGCGCTGCCGAACGGACCTATCAACTACTCTATCAGGTGTCCGGCCGCGCCGGGCGCGGCACAAAGCCGGGCCGGGTCCTGCTGCAGACCTTCATGGCACGACACCCAGTCATCCAGGCGCTGACCGCCGGCGACCGGGAGAAGTTCCTGGCCGCCGAACAGGACGCTCGGCGCGCCGTGGAGATGCCCCCCTTCGGCCGGCTAGTCGCGCTAATAGTATCTGGGACGAATGAGGCGGCGGTGGACGAAGGGGCTCGGAACCTAGGCCGCACCGCGCCAAACAATGAGATGATCCAGGTATTCGGTCCAGCGCCAGCGCCCTTTGCCCTGTTACGCGGGCGTCACCGGCGGCGGTTGCTGTTGAAGGCGAAGCGCGAGGTCAACGTCCAAGCGGCCGTACGCGATTGGCTGGCCCGGACCCAATGGCCGAAGAAGGTGCGGGTCCAGGTGGATGTGGACCCCTACAGTTTCTTTTAGGCTGCGCAACGACAGTCCGCGGCGGCGGCCACGGCCCAGGTCCTCAAAGGGACACGCGTGTCGCAGTCCACGGCTTGATCTCGAAATGATCGAAGATGACCCAATCCGTCATCATCAATGGTCGTGCCGCATTGGCGGGTACGGCCTCGAAACGGTCGGTTAGAGCGGTTGCATTGGACAACTATCCATCTCCAAAAACGGTCCTCAAGGTGGCCGCAATCATAGGCTTTACCCGTGAAGCCGCAGCTGCCCCTGTCACAGGATCGTAAAATCATCTGGGCTGCCTCACAGGTATGCCTAAAAGGCCTTAAAATCTGCGGTTTTCGGCCTTCTAATCAAGGCAATGAGTCGTGTTGCAAGCCCTGATTGAGTGTGGTACGACAAGCGCGCTTTGGGCCAGGAAGAGCGTTCGGGCGGTGTTTAGGGGTGGCTAAAAAACCATCGGAGAACATCCTCTAACAAGGACAGAACGAACTGCAACATTAGCAACAAGGGGATGTCCCAAGTGTCATCGAATGTCATCGGCGCCACCGGCCTTTCGGGCCGCTATGCCACGGCTCTATTCGAGTTGGCGGATGAGGAAAAAGCGCTGGACGACGTGGCTAGCGATCTCGCGTCCATCGACATAATGATCGAGGAAAGCAACGATTTGCAACGCCTGATCCGTTCACCGATCATTTCGCGCGACGATCAACTGGACGCCATGGATGCGGTTCTGGAAGCCGCCGGCGTTCGTCAGTTGACCCGCAATTTTATTGGTGTAGTCACCCGCAATCGGCGACTGTTCGCGCTGCCGGGTATGATCAAGGACTATCAGGCCCTGTTAGCCGCCACTCGCGGCGAGGCCACGGCGGAGGTAACGTCTGCGCAACCACTCTCTGACCTGCAAATTAGCGCCGTCGAGGATTCCATCAAACGAGCTATGGGTACCAAGGTGGCCATCGACGCGAAGGTCGATGAAAGCCTTCTCGGCGGTCTGGTCGTGAAGGTCGGCTCGCGCATGGTCGATACATCACTAAAGACAAAACTGTCACAGCTTCGGCTGGCTATGAAAGGGGTCGGGTAATGGAAATTCGTGCCGCAGAAATTTCCGCAATTCTGAAGAAGCAAATCGCCGACTTCGGCTCTGAAGCCGAGGTCGCGGAAGTGGGGCAAGTCCTCTCCGTCGGTGACGGGATCGCGCGCATCCACGGTCTGGACAAGGTTCAGGCCGGTGAGATGGTCGAATTCCCGGGAGGCATCAAGGGGATGGCTCTGAACCTAGAGACTGACAACGTCGGTGTCGTGATTTTCGGGGACGACCGAAATATCCGCGAAGGCGACACTGTAAAGCGTACAGGTGCCATCGTCGACGTGCCAGTGGGCAAAGGCTTACTCGGCCGCGTCGTTGACGCTCTCGGCAGCCCCATCGATGGCAAGGGCCCCGTTGAAGACGCCGAGCGCATGCGCGTCGAAGTGAAGGCGCCAGGTATCATTCCCCGGAAATCAGTGCACGAGCCCGTGCAGACCGGCCTGAAGGCCATCGATTCGCTAATCCCCGTCGGCCGTGGCCAACGGGAACTGATCATCGGTGACCGCCAGACAGGCAAGACGGCGGTGATCATCGACACCATCCTCAACCAGAAAGCCGTAAACGAAGGCGACAATGAATCGGAAAAGCTTTATTGCGTCTATGTGGCTGTCGGTCAGAAGCGCTCCACCGTTGCGCAGCTGGTCAAGACGCTCGAAGACAATGATGCGATGAAGTACTCCATCGTCGTCGCCGCAACTGCGTCCGAGCCGGCGCCGCTGCAGTTCCTGGCGCCCTACACGGGCTGCACCATGGGCGAGTACTTCCGCGACAACAGCATGCACGCCTGCATCTTCTATGATGATTTGTCGAAACAGGCCGTGGCCTATCGTCAGATGTCCTTGCTGCTACGCCGCCCGCCGGGGCGCGAAGCCTACCCGGGTGACGTCTTCTATCTGCACTCCCGCCTGCTCGAGCGTGCGGCCAAGATGGGGGACAACGCAGGCAACGGGTCACTGACCGCCCTGCCCGTCATCGAAACCCAAGCCGGTGACGTGTCGGCGTACATACCGACCAACGTGATTTCTATCACCGACGGTCAGATTTTCCTGGAGACGGAACTTTTTTACAAAGGCATCCGCCCAGCCGTGAACGTTGGCTTATCGGTAAGCCGGGTCGGCTCTGCCGCCCAGGTGAAAGCCATGAAGCAGGTGGCTGGCTCCATCAAACTGGAATTGGCCCAGTACCGCGAAATGGCGGCCTTC
>DFRF01000176.1 GCA_002378125.1 Rhodospirillaceae bacterium UBA3470
CCTCCTCCGTATTTACATTGCCGATGCAGATGCAGTTCGGACGTGCCATACTACATAGCCAAGTACTCCATTTTTTATTCATGGCCGGATTTTGGATGATACCCATCAGATAGATCGTCGCCGGGATCATCTTCGATTTCTCGTGCCCGCTCTTCCATAGGCGACACCCGGTCTTCGCTATAACCTCCTGGGTTTCTAGAAACACGTCTTGGGTTTCGGTCCGTGATGGTTAAGTTACAAAGATAAACTGTATCACCGTGCACAACGGCCTGAAGAGTGAAACTCTCCCGAACCTAAACAAGTGATACTCATGGTTGCTCTCTTGACTGCAGGTTTATGTGGCAGAACAGAGGACCGCATTCACGGCTAAGGGACAAGCCTTCGCCGCTTCAAAAGTCTTGACTGATTTGAAGGATCGACAAGTTGGCGGTGCAGGTGGTTACAGAATTAGTAAAGATATAACCCTGGGTCGCTAGCGCATCAGAAAACCCATGCCAATGGTATCGTTGTCCTCGAGATAGAACGTGCTTTCGCCCGTGAAATGCGCCATGCCAGAAACTTCCACGGTAACGGCTGGGAAATTGCCACAGGTCGTTTCCGTCGCAACCTGACCCGTGAACAACGCCCCAGTCACGCTCTCGAAAGTACGGACCTGTTCCACAGCGATCAATCTGCGCCTGTGCTGCAACGCGACCCTTGCTGTTACCCCGGAGCCGGTAGGACTTCGGTCCACCTGGGCATCTGCGAAGACGCAGATATTTGCTGTTGGCGTATTTGTAAATGCGTCCTTTCCGTCGGTCAGTATGGTGCCGTAGAGAAACGCTAGGTCGTCGTTATCCGGGTGGGCGAGGGGGACCTGCACCTTGACGGCCGCAGTGACAATCGAGGCCGCGTCGACGAGGTCACGCGTACGTGATGTCCTTACGTCCAGACCGAATTGGTTCGCCGGCACCACGGCATAAAAGGCGCCGCCGTAGCCGATGTCGACGGTGACCGGCCCATAGATATCCGTTTCGACCGTCTTATCCCGAGCGAAGGCAAAGGCGGGCACGCTTTCGAATCGGACCATGCCAGGTTGGCCGTCGGTTACTGTCACGTGGACGTTGACTGGCCCGCACGGGCATTGAATGACCACCGTCGTTTCTGGTTCGACCGCCTCCACGAGCCCTTGTTCGATGGCATAACGCCCGAGTGCAATGACTGCGTGCCCACACATCGTTGAGTAGCCTTCATTGTGCATGAACAGAACGGCCATATCGGCGCTGGGCATGTCGGGTTTGATCGGAATTACTCCGTACATATCGTAATGCCCACGCGGCTCATAAATCAGGAATTTACGAAGATGATCGAGATTGTCGCGAACATAGCGGCGTTTCTCGAGGATCGTTTTACCCGGGATGTCCGGATAGCCCTCGGTGACGATTCGTACCGGTTCGCCACCGGTGTGCATATCGATAGTGCGGATGGTTATGGTCATCTCAGTCCGGTGATGACGCGGACTCCGTATTCGCGCGCCGCGTCCTCGAGCCAAGTCCAGACGTATTCGGCAAAGCTGCGGCGCACGATGATGTCGTAGGCGTCATCTGCCGTCTGATGCATGGTCATATCGGCTCGAGCTAAGATCGTTTGCGCGCATTGGCCGGGGCCGAACACGCGCGGGTGCATATCCATCGGACAGCCCTTGGCCAAGGTGTCCCGGGCGTGCGCGCCGGCGAGACGGATGACGGTCATGGATTCACCGGTCAGCGTTACCGCCGTGTGGAATTCACCCACTACCCTTTCTAGATTGGCGTGAATGTCAGCCTCCTCGCCCGTGGGTGTGATGATTAGCCATTCGTCGGGGCCAAGGCCTAAAACGTGGACGCCTTCTGGTTTGCCTGAGGTTTCGTTAACGCCGGGAAGTGCCGCGCCGACAACCTTTTTGACGGCCGGGCCAAAGTCCGGGTTGGAGCGTTGGCCGCGGAGGTTGATCATGCCAAGTAATAGGCGTTCGCCAATGTGGACGCCTGTGGTCGCGTCAGCGGCTTCGTTGGCGGCCCGCGCATCCAGGTGCAAGTGCGCAAGAGGGGTCTGTCGAAGGTAAGTGTTAGCCATCGATCTTCGCTCCTTCGGGATCGACAAACACCGGCGATGTGACCTCAGCGCGCACCACGCCGTCGGCCAAAGGCACGTAGACGCCTTCCCCAATTTTCTTGCGTCCACCCTTGACCAGGGCCAGGGCGAAGGAGCGGCCCATGTTAGCGGAATAATAGCTCGACGTGACATGGCCGATCATTGGGATGCGCGAGCCCAAGGGTGGACGTTCCTGCTGGCTGGAGGTGATCTGAGAGCCTTCAGGTATCACCTTCGTGTGATCATCCGGTAGAAGGCCCACAAGTTGTTTCCGGTCTTGGCGGCGGTTGTCTTCTCGATCAAAAGATCGTCGGCCAAGGAAATCCTTTTTCCTGGAGACGATCCAGTCCATGCCCAAATCTTGGGGTGTGGTCGTTCCATCCGTTTCCTGGCCGACGATGATATACCCCTTTTCCGCGCGGAGTACGTGCATGGTCTCTGTGCCGTAAGGTGTGATGCCGTATTTATCACCGGCGGTCATCATGGCGGTCCACACACTCATACCGTAGCTGGCGGGGACATTGATCTCATAGGTCAGCTCACCGGTGAAACTGACCCGGAAAATCCGCGCGGACACGCCCGCGACGGTTCCTTCGCGCACGGACATGAAGGGGAAACTGACGGGATCCAGGTCGATATCTTCGGTGAATTCTGACAACAGGGCACGGGCTCGGGGGCCGGCGATGGTGATGTTCGCGTACTGCTCGGTTACGGAGGTGAAGTAGACTCTCATCTCCGGCCATTCCGTCTGTGACCATTCCTCCAGCCATTCGAGGACTGAGGCGGAGTTACCGGTGGTTGTGGTCATAAAGAAATGGTTTTCCGACAACCGCGTCGTCACGCCGTCGTCCATCACCATACCGTCCTCGCCGAGCATCAGACCATAGCGGCAGCACCCGTTTTTTAAATCCTGCCAAGAGTTGGTATAGACGCGGTTCAAGAATTCCGCCGCGTCCGGACCCTGGATATCGATCTTGCCCAGTGTCGTCGCATCTAAGATTCCCACCGCGTTCCGGACCGCTAAGCATTCGCGATTTACCGCATCCCGCATATTTTCGTTGGGCTTCGGATAATACCAGGGCCGTTTCCACTGACCCACATCCTCCCAATTGCATCCCGCCTGGTCGTGCCAATGATGCATGGGCGTCATGCGGGTCGGGTCCATAAGAACGCCAATATCGCGGCCGGCCAGCGCACCCAAGGTCACTGGCGTGAACGGTGGGCGGAAGGTCGTGGTGCCGACCTCACCGAGCGTCTCAAAGCCCAAGGCCTGTCCCAGCACGGCCATGCCCGAGATATTGCCGGTCTTGCCTTGGTCGGGAGCCATGCCCAATGTCGTGTATCGCTTCGTATGCTCAACGGATTCGTAGCCTTCTCGCGCGGCAAGGTGAATGTCAGCGGCGGTAACGTCGTGGGCCTGATCCAGGAAATGCTTGCCGCGCCGGCCCAGTGGTTGGGTTGTTGGCACCACCCACAACAGGCGCGCCGGCGATTCATCCTCTTCCGGGGCGCTGGGGGGCTTGCTGCGGCTGCTTTTCTTGAAGCCGGCGCCGCCGGCTGCAACCTTACCCGCCTCCAGGCCGTCGACTAAGCAGCGAGCCAGATCGAAGATGCCGGCGGCAGCGCCAACGCAGGTCTCGTTCTGTAAGGTGTTGCTAGGCAAGAAAATACCCCGTTCTTCATCAAACACAGTCTTGCCGCCAGAATGGGAGTGCAGGTGAATGGCAGGATTCCAGCCGCCGGACGAACAGATAACGTCGCACGAGATCGTCCGCACCGTGCCGGTGACGCCGTCGCCAGTCTTGTTTAACGCCATGACCTCGATGGCGGCCACACCCTTTGATCCCTGCACAGCGGTGATCGCGTGGTCATCCAGAATTTCGATGTCGCGTTGGATCGCCTCAGTTGCCAGCTCGCCAGATGGGTCCGGCCGGACGTCGATGATCGCCGGCACGCTGATACCGGCGTCGAACAGGTCGAGTGCGGTGCGGTAGGCGTCGTCGTTATTAGTGAACACACAGACCCGTTTACCCGGCTGCACTCCGTAGCGGTTCACGTAGGTCCGGACTGCGCCGGCCAGCATGACGCCTGGGCGGTCGTTGTCGGCGAAGATCATTGGCTGCTCGATGGCACCGGTGGCCAACACCATCTGTTTGGCGCGCACCCGCCACAAGCGCTGACGCGAGGTGCAGCCGCCGTGGGAAACATTAGCTCGGCGCTGTTCGATCATGCCGACAAAGTTGTGGTCGTAATAGCCGAATGCCGTCGTTCGCCTGAGGACGGTGACGTTTTCCATCTGGTTCAGTTCAGCCTCGACTGTGGCGATCCATTCGCTGGCGGGCTTGCCGTCGATCTCGCGCCGCTCGTTCAGGAGCCATCCGCCCAATGTCGGCTGGTCGTCGGCAAGGATCACCCGCGCTCCGACCCGCGCCGCCGCCAGGGTAGCCGCCAATCCGCTAGGCCCGCCTCCTACGACAACCACGTCCGCGTGGGCGTTCATTTTGTCATAGTAGTCGGGATCCATTTCCGTCGGCGCTGTGCCAAGACCCGCTGCATGGCGGATGAAGTGCTCGTAGTATTTCCAGAAGGACGCAGGCCACATGAAGGTTTTGTAGTAGAACCCGGCTGGCGTCAGGCGGTGGAACAACCCGATGAAGGACATGGCGTCGAATTCGGGCCCTGGCCAACAGTTGACGCTGTCGGCGCTGAGCCCGTCATAGAGTTCTACCCGGGTCGCCTGCTGGTTCGGTAGAGTCCGCGCGCCGGATTCCAGTTGCAATAGGGCATTCGGTTCTTCTGCGCCGGCGGCGAAGATGCCGCGTGGGCGATGGTATTTGAAGCTGCGTCCGACGATCTTAACGCCGTTGGCCAACAACGCCGACGCCACTGTGTCGCCGGGGTGCCCCTTATAGGGCCTGCCATTGAACGTGAAGTCGACTAATGTCTCACGGTCGATGCTACCGCCGGTGCTCAAACGATGGGACTGGCTCATTTCATCGTTCCCCTAGAGGTAATGCTTTTCGGCGGCTTGGAGCCCATTTTGTAGACGGCGACGATTTGGTTCGTGGCGGTGTCGCGGGCCACGTTGAACCAGCGTCGACAGCCATGCCGATGCACCCAGCGCTCTAGATAGACGCCTTTCCGGTTGTCGCGGAAGAATAGGTAATCAGCCCATTCTTCGTCAGTCAGCTTATACGGGTCCTTAGGGCGTTCGATGTGGGCTTCGCCACCCTGGTGGAACTCGCTCTCCTCGCGCTCGCCGCAATAGGGGCAGGGGATTAACAGCATGGTCAGATCGCCTAGTGGGCCACGGCTGCGGCGCCGTGCTCATCTATCAGGGAGCCCGACGTGAATCGGTCCAAGGTGAAAGCTGCATTTAAGGCGTGCGGTTCGCCTGTGGCCAGGGTGTGGGCGAAAACCCACCCAGATCCAGGTGTCGCCTTGAAGCCCCCGGTACCCCAACCGCAGTTGATGAACAGCCCATCCACGGGCGTCTTGCCGATGATTGGGCTCGCGTCGGGACAGGTATCCACTATGCCGCCCCATTGGCGCATCATGCGAAGCCGGGACGTGATGGGGAACAATTCGCACAGTGCCCCCAACTGCCCTTCGATGACATGGAGCGATCCGCGCTGGGAATAGCCGTGCGCCCCGTCGATGCCAGCACCAATGACTAATTCACCCTTATCCGATTGAGAGACGTAGACATGAACGGCATTCGACATGACCACCGTGTGGAGGACTGGTTTCACTGGTTCGGTGACCAGGGCCTGCAGCGGGTAGCTGTTCAGCGGCAAGCGGAACCCGGCCATGCGGGCGAGCTCACTGGAGTGCCCCGCGACCACGACACCCACTTTCTTTGCCTTAATCAGGCCCTTGGTGGTCTCGACGCCAGTGACTTTACCACGGCTTTGTTTGATGGCCGTGACCTCGCATTGCTGAATGATATCTACGCCACGTTCATCGGCGCCGCGGGCGAAACCCCAAGCGACAGCGTCGTGGCGGGCCGTGCCGCCGCGACGTTGCAACGACGCGCCTAAAATGGGATAGCGCGAATTCGGG
>DFRF01000016.1 GCA_002378125.1 Rhodospirillaceae bacterium UBA3470
CCAGTCCATCATTTCTGGGCTGATGAAATTTGTGAAATTTCCCAACAGGGCTCCAGCATAACCGCACAGGCAACCGGATAGAACATAACAAACAAGCTTATATCTATATGTGTTGTAACCGATCGACTGCATTCTTCGTTCATTACTCTTAGATCCGGCAATTACCATCCCAAAACGAGATCCCATGATACGTTTAACGATAAAAAGTGAAATCAGAAGAGATACAAAGACAAAATAATATAGAGTAACAGTATCTTCGAGATC
Organism: Rhodospirillaceae bacterium UBA3470; assembly: GCA_002378125.1. Lineage (GTDB taxonomy): Bacteria > Pseudomonadota > Alphaproteobacteria > Rhodospirillales > Casp-alpha2 > UBA3470. Next base: position 265 of record DFRF01000016.1, read on the forward strand.
AAAAAAATTCCCAAAAGTGCTTCTTGTATCAATTACTAAACCGTCGTCGCCACCATATTCTTCAATGCTTACAATTCCAAAAAAGGCCATTTGCGTGAATGCCATGGTTATCATAATGAAATAAACGCCCTTGGTTCTAAGGCAAACTGCACCAGTTAGAAGAGCAAAAACCCCAGAAATAAGAATTGCTGTACATAATTGGAATAGACCATCATAGATTTCGTAGTAGGCAGGTATTCCAACGCTATAAGCACCTATACCCAAGTACGCTGCATGACCGAAGCTTATCATTCCTCCATGTCCAAGGATTAGATTTAGGCTAACTGCTGCAATTGCTAAAATCATTAATCTATTGGCAAGATCCAAATAGAAATTATCACCGGTCACGTTGACGTATAAAGGAAGGAGGGCAAGGAGACTTGCTGCAATTATGAAGGCAAAATTGAAGGGCTTTCTTGTTAGACGGTTGCGCATACGATTAGCGTCCTTTTGGCGGGAAAAGACCTTGCGGTCTAAATGCAAGAACTGTCGCCATTAAAATGTATATTGCCATTGCGGATAGGGCTGGGGCAGCGGTTTCAGCGTTTTCCTCCGATACAATGATTTTTAATAAAGTATCAAGAAATGATCTACCCATAGTGTCAATAAGCCCTACCAAAATGGCTGCTAAGAATGCGCCTTTAATTGAACCGATACCGCCAATAATGATCACCACAAACGCTACGATTATTATCTCGTTACCCATTCCAATACTAGCCTCAGTTATTGGTGAAATCATCATCCCCGCGAACCCTGCCATAGCTGCTCCAACAGCAAAGACCATCGTAAAAAGTGATTTAATATCTATACCGTGAGCAGACACCATCTGTCTGTTTGACGCACCGGCTCGAATAAGCATCCCCGTTTTTGTATGGGAAATTATAAAATAAAGACCAAAAGCTATAAGTAGCCCGGCTAATATTATGGAAAGGCGGAATGTAGGAAATTCAACGCCAGGTAGAATAGTAAGCCGTCCATCTAAAAAAGCCGGAAGTTCTATAGCTTTACCTTCGGGCCCCCACAAAAAATGGACCATGGTATCAAAACACAAAATCAGTCCAAACGTTGCTAGAACGTGGTCTAGGTGATCTTTTGAATAGAGGCGTCGAATGATTGAAATTTCAAGAAGAGCTCCTGCTGCGGCTGTCGCAGGAATAGCTAGTGCTATGCCTAAGAGAAAAGAGCCAGTGACTTCACTTAGGCTTGCACAAAAGTAGGCACCGATCATGTAAAGGGCACCATGAGCTAAATTTACGAAGTCCATAATACCGAAAACAAGCGTCAAACCGGAAGCCAGCAAAAATAAGAGCAGGCCGAGTTGAAGGCCATTCAGAAGTTGAGTGATTATCAACACCCAATCCATAGACTAAATCCTATAAAACTCTCTCTCTTTTCATTCTTAACTCCATATTACAGATTTTATCCGGAGCTTTTAAAAGATACGGCGGGAAAAATATCCCGCCGCATCTGAAATTATTCAAAGGACGATAAACTACATTGAGCAGTCCTTTGCATATGTATCTTGATGATTTTTCAGAACAACCTCTTGCACTGACGTAGTCCAAACTCCCTCCGAGTCTTTTACAACTTTCCTCGAATAGAAGTTTTGTATTGGAAAATGGTTATTCCCATAGGAGAATTTTCCACGAACGGATGGAAAATTAGCGGCTTTCATTGCTGCTCTCATTCCATCCATATTCGATAGGTCACCTTTTACCGATTCGACAGCGCTTTTTATTAGAAATATTGTATCGTAGGACTGCGCTGCATAGAAAGATGGATACCGGCCGTACTTCTTCTTAAAGCCTGAAACAAACTTTTTATTTTGTGGGGTATCTAAATCGGGCGCCCAAAATTGCGTCATTACTGATCCCATTACCCCGCTCATTTTTGCTTTTTGGAGTTTGGGTAAGGCTATGGAATCAACTGTGAAAACTGAGTACAGCGGTATCTTTCCCTGGAGGCCGGCTTGTGCATATTGCTTGATGAATGCGCCACCTGCTTTACCGGGATAAAAAACGAAAATACCTTCAGCCCCAGACGCTTTTGCTTTCGCTAACTCAGCTGAAAAATCAAGCTGAGCATCCTTACCCCACTTTGTAAGGTCCTTTCCAACTATCTTTCCCTTAAACGTTCTAGTTACTCCAGCGACCATATTTTTCCCGGCGGCATAGTTGGGCGCCATAACGTAGAGTGATCCAACATTGTTTAAATTAAGCACTTCTCCCATTGCCATAGGCGTTTGGTCGTTTTGCCAGGAGGTAGAGAAAAAGTTTTTATGGCATAGTTTTCCAGCCATTTGCGAAGGTCCGGCATTTGAGCTAATTAGAAATTTCCCCGCCCCTAGAGCGGATTTTTGGGAAGCAAGAAGGACATGCGACCAAATAAACCCAGTTACGAATTGCACCTTGTCCTGCTTTACTAATTTGTCTGTTTTCTGTTTTCCTATAGCTGGTTTAAAACCGTCATCTTCAATAATTAACTCAACATCACGGCCAGCCATCTTCCCGCCAATATCTTCCATGGCTAGGTTCACTGCGTCTACCATATCTCTTCCAATTACTCCGGCAGGCGTAGTGATGGTAGTAACAAAGCCAATTTTGACTTTTTCAGCAGCCGCGGCGGATCCCATAACCATCAATCCCGCGGATGCAAGAAGTAAAACCTTTTTGAACATTCTAAAATCCTCCCATATTCAATTGGCATGATGCCAAAAATTTATGGAAATTCAATACTACAGCGTACCAATCTTGATTTTTACCAGAGCACCGATGGCAAACGTGGTCGGCGTCTCGTGGGCTCCGACAATAAACCGCACAAGAAGCGGGTGGTTTAAGTCAATAGTTGTCCGTTAAAGTGCGGTTATCATGAAAAGTGACATCAAAAATAAGGTTAACGACGATTTCCAAAGGATCGCTGCGGCGATTCATTACCTAGTCGATCGCCAGGAGGACCAACCGGAGCTAGAAGACGTCGCCGCCGTCGTCGGCCTGAGCCCGCATCATTTTCAGCGCGTCTTCACCCGCTGGGCGGGCCTTAGCCCGAAAAAATTTCTCAAGCACATAACCCTAGACGCCGCCAAGAACCGCCTAGACGCCTCATTGAGCGTTATGGACGCGGCTTTTGATGTTGGCCTTTCTGGAGCCAGTCGGCTTCACGACCTATTTGTCACCGTCGATGCGGTAACGCCTGGAGAATACAAGAGCCAGGGCAACGGCATGGTCTTTAAATATGGATTTCATCCTAGTCTGTTTGGCGAGGTCATTGTCGTCGTCAGCGAACGCGGTCTTGCCGGGCTCAGCTTCACAACAGAAATAGGGCGCACGCAAGCCCTGGCCGAACAAAATAACGGCTGGGACCGGGCCACTTGGAAGCACGACCAAAAGGTTACCAACAGCTACGCGGAACAGGTTTTCTCCGGCGCACCGAACCCAACTGTGCCCCTGTCGGTGCTCATGCGCGGCACCCCCTTCCAGATCAAGGTCTGGGAGGCCCTGTTGCGCATTCCCAGCGGGAAAGTGATTTCCTACGGTGACCTGGCAAACCGTCTCGGACAGCCCACTGCGGCCCGGGCCGTCGGCACCGCCTGCGGAGCGAACCGGGTGGGTTTCCTAATCCCTTGCCATCGGGTAATCCGCGAAACAGGCGCCATCACGGGGTATCGCTGGGGTGCGGACCGCAAGCACGCCATGCTAGCTTGGGAAGCGGCGAAGGCAGAGGAAACGGCCTAGCCCCGTGTCCTTACTGTCCAGGCTAGGAGGCAGAGAATTTCGAACATCATGGTCGCGCCCACGAGAACCGAATTGCCCGTCGGATCGAAGGGCGGAGCCACCTCGACAACGTCGCCGCCAATCAGGTTGAGGCCACCAAGCCCACGCAGCAGTTTCTGCGCCTCGACCGTTGTGATATCGCCAACCTCGGGCGTGCCGGTCACCTGTGGGCGCTTGGAGGTCAACAGCCGCATGAAGGTTTTCCACAGATTTATACCGGTTTAGGATTAGAGCATGGATACCGTCTTTGACATCCTCTGTTCGCACCTGAACGATCCAGAAACCGGCTGGTCCATAGGGACCTTCGGGGCCATTGCTGAATTTCATCGGAACACGAACGAAGCGGCGGAGATCGATCTTTCTTCAGATCACGGCCGGGTCCGCACGGCGCGCGGCGCCATCACTATCATGCGCGATCCGCTAGCGCGTCTTGTCCCCTATGAAACAGTCTCCTCCGTGCCCACGGCCTGGAGCCAGGGGGTTATGGTCTGTCTGCCGAACGATTCGGCCGCGTTAACCACCCGCGCCGGGGTCGCCGGCTTGGGCTCGGATGACGATGCCTTGATGCCGGCGTCGGGCGCGCATCTCTATGATCTCGGTTTCGGTTTCCACCATATCGAGGCCTGCGTGCGGACCGCTGATCCTGACCTTCGCGATGCCTTGGAGGATGCCGCCGGCACCCCTTTTCTCGAGCTTCCAATAACCGTCGTCCAGGCCCTGAAGACCGCTAACCCAGTCCGTGTGTTCCGCTCCCGACTGGGCCGGATCGAGGTGGCCCAAGCGATCCCCGATAGCGACGGAGTGACGCCCATGGGCCCGCACACGCATGTCTTGCCAGACCTGTTGGGCCGAAAACGCGAGCAGGCTGCGAACATCCCCGTCCCAGACGGCTGGGCCATGGCGCTAACCTTCTATCCTCCGCATCCCATGCGCACCGCCGATGGGAGTCTCAGACCGTTCGACAAGATTACCTTCGATGCCTTCCAAACACTGATCGAGGATCACGCCCCGGCCAATCTGTCGGCAGCAAAACACGCGGCCTGGCAGTTCCTGGATTCAGATGCGTCGGCCACACCGGATGCCGTCCCCATAACCCGTCACGCACGCACCGCATTTCGCGTCGCGCTCCGTCAATGGGAACATTTACATGGGGTGAGCACCGCTTCTATAGCTTGGCGGCAGCTGTGCGATCCGACGGGCCAACCGGCGGAGGCTGATATCCGACCGCGGCACGAAGCGGACACCTGAGCCTTCGCGCCCGTTTCGCGGATCAAAAAAGACAAAATCGTCGCCACCACGCAACTAGGGAGAAACACCCAGAACGCGCCGCTTTAGGCGGCCTGATCATAGACGCAGATTCCGTCGGTCATGCCAACACGCGGTGCGGACCCCAGCGGTCCACAGCCAGACCCACCGTGATCGGTACAAACACTTATGACCAGAAGTAAAAGGCGGAAAGATTGCTCAGGGAGGCAGCGGTTACGTCGAAATCCCGCATCAGTTTCGTATCAATGACGCTGGGCGCCGTGCGCTTACCGAAGACATAGAAGAACAAGCCGTAACCCGCCGCCAGCATCAACCATGGGTGGAGCGGATGCATATCCGGCGGGAAATTGTGTTGTTCATCCGGATGTCATCCGTTTTACGCCAAGAGCGGGTCGCCAACCCCGAATGCCCATGGTACTCTCCGCGCCGACCGGAGGAGGACACCCAATAATGCGCTACTTACATACCATGGTCCGGGTCACGGACATCGACGCATCGCTGAATTTCTATTGCAATCTCTTGGGTCTGAAGGAGATGCGCCGCATCGACCGCCCGGAGCACAAATATTCACTGGTCTTCGTCGCCGCGGAGCAAACGCCCGACGCGGAAATCGAGCTCACCTACAATCACGATCCCGAGGAATACGCGGGCGGACGTAATTTCGGCCACCTCGCCTTCCGGGTCGATAATATTTATGAGAGTTGCCAGAATCTCATGGACGGCGGCGTCACCATTAATCGCCCACCCCGGGACGGTCGCATGGCTTTCGTGCGTTCACCCGACGGTATTTCCATCGAACTCCTACAGGAAGGCGAACCGCTGAAGCCCGCCGAACCCTGGGCGTCTATGGAGAACACCGGGGAGTGGTAGGCGACGATCGCATAGACTGCTCAGACGAATAGCCAAGGCCCCCCTGGTAACGTCAATCGGATACAAGCCGTGAGCGCCCAACTTGCGGCGACGACAAAAATGGACGGCTCTCAATTTCGACACATGTGCCCATGGCTGATGCACGGGTCGCAGTTCAACCGCCCGTTGGCGGCACCTTGATCGGACCCAAGACGTCTTCGATCTTCTCACGGCTGGGTGCATCGCCCGGCGCGTAGTCCCTCATGGCCTCGACCACGTAAGCCAGAATCTCCGGCGTCGTGCCGCAGCAGCCGCCGACGAT
>DFRF01000085.1 GCA_002378125.1 Rhodospirillaceae bacterium UBA3470
AAGGCTTTCACATGGCGCATGGTGTCTAACGCAGCCGGCATGCCGCAATAAACTGCCGTCTGAAGGACGGCTTCGACAATCTCAACGCGGGTACAGCCGTTGTTGATTGCGCCTTTTAGGTGGACCTGCAACTCGTGCGGACGGTTGAGCGCGGTGAGCATACCAATGTTGATCAGACTCCGGGATCGGCGATCGAGGCCATCGCGTGCCCAAATGGCGCCCCAACCATATTCAACGACCAGATCCTGCAGCGGTTTGGTCAATTCGTCGACGGCGGCCAGAGAACTGTCGACGTGGGCGTCGCCCAGAACTTCGCGCCGGGTTTTTATGCCCCGTCCGTATTGGTCGTGATCCAATGGATTGATCCCCCATGATCCAGTGCTGTTCGAAACGCGGCTCACGAGCATGTGGGGCAAGTCAATCCAGTGTCAAGAAACCGAGACCGATGGCCGTTTCATTCCAACGTTCCCATGCAATCAGCCACACCGCATCACCTTCAAAGCCTGATCTAGGTCCTCAAGCAGGTCCTCACAGTCCTCGAGGCCGACACTCAGGCGAACCATGCCGTCGGAAATACTCAGATGCGCGCGATCTTCCTCGCTGAGCCGTTGGTGGGTCGTCGTAGCCGGGTGGGTAATCAGGCTCTTCGCGTCGCCTAGGTTGTTGGAGATGTCGACGATCTCGAGTGCGTTTAGGAACTTGAACGCGGCCTCCTTTCCGCCGATCAATTCAAAGGTCACCATGGTGCCGCCTTCTTCCATTTGGCTCTTCGCCAATTTGTGCTGGGGATGATTATCCAAACCCGGGTAGAGAACTCGCTCAATACCTTCGTGATCGGATAGGAAGTCGGCGATGATAATGGCGCTGCGGACATGGTGATCTACCCGGATCTTCAAGGTCTCCAAGCCTTTCAGTAGAATCCATGCATTCATGGGGCTCATGGCCGGGCCCGTGTGGCGCATGTAAGGCGTGAGGCAATCGTCAATGAATTCCGCGTCATTGGTCAGGATGGCGCCGCCGAGCGCGCGGCCCTGACCGTCGATATGCTTGGTCGCTGAATACATGACGATGTCTGCGCCGAAATCAAGCGGATGCTGAAGGATCGGCGTTGCAAAGACGTTGTCGACGATCAGCCGAGCGCCGGAGGCGTGGGCGAGCTTTGCCACTTTGCGCAGGTCGATGATGTCGAGTGTCGGGTTCGACGGTGTCTCTAAAAACACGGCTTTTGTAGGCGTGGCCAAGGCAGCTTCCCACTGCACGAGGTCCGTGCCGTCGACGAACTGCACATTGATACCGAAGTTTGGCAGCATATCCTGGATAATGTAATGGCAGGATCCGAACAGGGCACGGGATGCTACCACCCGCTCGCCCGCCTTCAATTGTGACAGGAGCGATGCGAATACGGCCGCCATGCCGCTAGATGTGCCGACGCAATACTCGGCGCCCTCCAGCAGGGCAAGACGTTCTTCGAACATGGTGACCGTCGGGTTCGCGTAGCGCGAATAGATGTATCGTGCGCTTTCACCTTTGAAGGCGGCCTCGGCGCTTTCGGCACTGTCATAGACGTACCCAGACGTCATGAAGATGCCTTCACTGGTTTCGTCGAATCCCGAACGCTGCGTGCCCCCGCGCACGAGGCGCGTGGCGGAGCGCCACCTCTTGTATTCAGAGCTAGATACCTTGCTCATTGGGTCCTCCTTAGACGTCAAGGGGCCCCGGCCCGAATACAATCCCTGAAAACAAAGAACCCCAACCGCAAGGGGCCAGGGTTTTACGAACCGAGACCTTTTAGCGAGTTTGTTTAATGTGGCCGCAAGCCGGTCGGACAAATCACCACATAACAGCTTAAGCTTACGCCTTTCATGACGAGGGTCAAGGCAAAAGCCAGGTTAGTAGTTTTCAGGTGTCGGACTTGGTCAATCGGCGCCTGCGCGGACCCATGGGGACGCGCGTGCAGTTCGCCACCAGGGCGTCACGCAAAGTGTTTTCAGTGAACATGGAAGTCTCGTCTTTCCCGCTGCGCATGCCTATGTTAAAGGTCGATTGCTATCCCTCCAAACGGCTGGGACCCCGCGGCTATAGGATTTTTAGGACCCCACCAATGAGTGACTTCGCAACCACCGATGATCTGTTCTTCAATCGCGCCGGTTTGGATCAGACACGTGTCGAAGGGCTCGTCGACGAGGCGCTTGGCGGCGCCGACGATGGCGAGTTGTTTCTCGAATATCGACAATCGGAAAGCGTCGTGTTGGATGACGGCAAGGTGAAGAGTGCTGCCTTCGACACCATGCAGGGGTTCGGCCTGCGCGCCGTCGCTGGCGAAGCAACCGGATACGCCCATGCTTCGGAATTAAGTGAGGCCACTTTGAGGCGGGCCGTCGACACGGTCCGCGCCGTGACCAAGGGCCATGACGGCGAAATCACGGCTGCGCCCACCGGCACGAACGCCGGGATTTATGCTGACGATAATCCGCTTAGCGCTGTTCCCTTTGACAGCAAGTTGGAATTGCTGTCGGAAATGGATGCATACGCGCGCCAGAAGGACGAGCGCGTCAAACAGGTCAACGCCAACTTGTCTGGGGAGTGGCAGGCCGTACAGATTGTGCGCGCTGGCGGCCATCGGGCCGCCGACATCCGCCCATTGGTGCGTCTGGGGATATCGGTCGTGGTGGAAAAGGATGGTCGGATGGAATCGGGATCCTACGGCACTGGTGGTCGAACCCTCTACGACCTCTATATGGATCCCGCCACCTGGAAGGCTGGCGTCAATGAAGCGGTTCGCCAGGCCTTAGTCAATTTGGAATCGACCCCCGCACCGGCTGGTGAGGTGCCTGTGGTTCTCGGGGCCGGTTGGCCCGGCATTCTTCTGCATGAAGCAGTTGGTCACGGACTTGAAGGTGATTTCAATCGCAAACAGACATCCGCTTTCTCCGGCCTATTGGGTGAGCAGGTTGCCGCGCGTGGCATTACGGTTGTCGACGATGGTACCATCAAGGACCGGCGTGGTTCGCTGACCATCGACGATGAGGGTACGCCGACGGAGAGCACGGTGCTGATCGAAGACGGCATCCTTGCCGGGTACATGCAGGATCGAATGAACGCCCGGCTTATGGGTGTTTCCGCGACGGGGAACGGGCGCCGACAAAGCTACGCCCATCAGCCGATTCCCCGGATGACCAATACCTACATGCTTGGCGGTGAACAGGACCCTGATGAGATCATCGCGTCAGTGGATAATGGCGTGTACGCGACGTCCTTTGGCGGCGGTCAGGTTGACATCACGTCGGGTAAGTTCGTCTTCCAATGCACGGAAGCCTACCGGATCGAGAACGGAAAGATCGGAGCGCCGCTGAAAGGCGCCACCTTAATTGGCAATGGCCCGGATGTGCTGACGAAGGTATCAATGATCGGCAACGACATGAAGTTGGACCCGGGTATTGGCACCTGCGGCAAAGACGGCCAGGGAGTTCCCGTGGGCGTCGGCCAGCCGACCTTAAAAATTGATCAGTTGACGGTGGGTGGCACTGCCGTCTGATCAGGGTTCGAGGTTATACAGGGCCCGTTCAGCCGCCTGCGTGGGCCTGTCATCGTGTATGGCATTGATATTGGCCAGGCTGAGTGATCTCTTGCGTGTCGATGCCGTGCGCATCCGCTCTATATCAAAGGTGACGGCCATTTGCGCCAGTGATTTAACCTGCACGCGCGCCGAGGCGTAAATAGCCACCACTGTGGCCGTATCAATCGAAACTGTTCGTTTTATCGGCAGAGGTCGTGGCGTTGACAGTCCCCAGGGGCGCCGGTAAACCGACCTCATGACCGATAAATTGACCATCGCCCTTGCGCAGATCAACCCGACCGTTGGCGATCTTTCCGGCAACGTCGAGCGCATCCGAGTGGCTGCAAAGGAAGCTGCCGAGGGGGAGGCGGATCTTGTCGTGTATGGCGAACTTGTCGTAAGTGGCTATCCGCCGGAGGACCTCGTATTGAAACCGGCCTTTCAGGATGCCGTGGTGCAGGCCGTGAACGACTTGGCCGCGGATACCGTCGATGGTGGGCCGGGGTTGTTAATCGGCGCGCCGTGGCGGGTCGATGATTTGCTCTACAACGCTGCCCTGATGCTGGATGGTGGTGCGGTCACGGCTGTGCGACTGAAACACGAGCTGCCAAATTATGGCGTATTCGACGAGAAAAGGGTGTTCGCGCCTGGCCCGCTCCCGGGCCCTATTTCGTTTCGTGGCGTTCGGCTTGGCGTCATGGTCTGTGAGGACATGTGGTTTCCGGACGTGGCAGAATGCCTTGACGAATCCGGTGCCGAGATGTTCGTCGTATTGAACGGATCGCCGTTCGAAACAGACAAGCTGGACGAGCGCTTGAATTTTGCTGTGGCCCGGACCTCTGAGGCCGGTCTGCCGCTCATCTATGTCAATCTGGTGGGTGGCCAAGATGAATTGGTATTCGACGGTGGCTCCTTTGTATTGGGGGCGGATCATAGCCTTCGCGCGAAGGCCCCGCCGTTTGTCGATGAGGTGTTGCTCACCAAATGGCGTCATGCCGGCGATGCGTGGGTCTGCGATCAAGGCACCTTGGCGTCTGATGGTGAGTTGTTGGAAGCCACCTATCGGGCGATGGTGTTGGGGCTTCGGGATTACGTGGGCAAGAACCGCTTCCCAGGCGTCATTCTCGGCATGTCCGGCGGCATAGACAGCGCCCTTTCGGCGGCCGTAGCCGTCGATGCTTTGGGCTCGGACCGGGTGCATTGCGTAATGATGCCCTCGCCCTACACGTCTCAAGACAGCCTGGATGATGCCGCGGAATGCGCGGGCTATCTGGGCGCGCGTCTGGACCAGGTAAGCATCGAGCCGGCCATGCAGGCGTTCGCCACCATGTTGACTGATCAATTCGAAGGCACGGAAAGCGACACGACGGAAGAGAACGTTCAGGCCCGTTCGCGTGGGATCACCCTGATGGCGCTCTCCAACAAGTTTGGATCCATGGTTCTGTCCACTGGCAACAAGTCCGAGATGTCGGTCGGTTACGCTACGCTTTACGGCGACATGTGCGGCGGGTATTCGGTCCTAAAGGACGTCTACAAGACCACGGTCTATGCCTTGTCGAGTTGGCGCAATCAGCACAAGCCTGTCGGTGTTTGGGGCCCGGACGGGCGCGTGATCCCCGAACAGATTCTCACCAAGTCGCCAACAGCGGAACTGAAACCAGATCAGACGGACCAAGACAACTTGCCGCCCTATGATCAGCTGGACGACATTCTGTATTGCCTGATCGAAGAGGATATGGCGCTCGCCGATATCGTCGTGCGCGGCCACGAAGAAGCCACGGTCCTGCGGGTTTGGCGGATGCTGGACTTGGCCGAGTACAAACGCCGCCAAGCGCCTCCCGGCGTCAAAACGACACGGCGGGCTTTCGGCCGGGATCGTCGATATCCGATAACCAATGGCTTCCGTGGTCAGGTATGACGACGATGCGCATCTACGACACGCTCAGCCGTGCGAAGGTGGATTTCCAGCCCCTGGACCCTGATCATGTGCGAATCTACGTGTGCGGCCCCACGGTGTATGATTATGCGCACATCGGGAACGCGAGACCGGTCGTCATTTTTGACGTGTTGGTACGGTTGATGCGCCGGTTGTTCCCCAAGGTCACTTATGTGCGGAACATTACTGATATTGATGACAAGATTAATGCGCGGGCCCTGGAATCGGGTCGTGATATTCGCGAAATCACCGAAGAGACTGCCAAGGTCTATCACGAAGACATGGCGGCAGTAGGCGCCTTGCCGCCGGATGTTGAGCCCCGCGCCACTGAGCACGTCACGCAAATGATTACTATGATCGAGAACCTGATCGCCAAGGGCTACGCCTACGAAGCCGAGGGTCATGTCCTGTTCAGCGTGCCCTCCATGGCCAATTATGGGCGGCTTTCAAAATTGGACCGCCGCGAAATCGTCGCCGGTGCGCGAGTAGATGTTGCGCCCTATAAAAAGGACGCTCAGGACTTTGTGCTGTGGAAGCCATCCGATCTGGAAGCCCCTGGATGGGCCAGCCCCTGGGGACGCGGCCGGCCCGGTTGGCACATCGAGTGCTCGGCCATGAGCTATGAGTATTTGGGCGACAAATTTGATATTCATGGCGGGGGCGTCGATCTGGTCTTTCCGCATCATGAGAACGAGATCGCCCAATCCAAATGTGCACTTGGCGCGGATGCCTTCGCGACTTATTGGATGCACAACGGCTATCTCATGAGTGAAGGCGAGAAGATGTCCAAATCCTTGGGCAACTTCTACACCGTGCATGAGTTGTTGGAGGAGTTTCCCGGCGAGGCGATTCGTTTGCTTCTCTTACAGACCCATTATCGCCAGCCATTGGACTTTACTAAGGCAGGTATAGCCGAGGCGCGTCGTACTATGGACCGCTGGCACCGCGCGGCGGACGGCGTTGATCCAGATAGCCCGGTAGCGCAAACTGTTATGGACGCCCTGGCTGACGATCTGAACACGCCAAAGGCCATCGCCGAATTGCATCAGCTGTCCACATCTGACCCTGCCGGCTTTTTGGCGAGCGCGCGGTTCATGGGTTTGTTTGGACAATCCGCCGAGGACTGGTTGAAGTGGCAGCCGCCGAAATCGGTGGGCGGGCTGGACGATGCGGCCATTGACGCCTTGATTAAAGAACGTGTACAGGCTCGTCAGAATAAAGATTTCGCGACTTCCGATCGGATTCGCGATGACCTGGCCTCCCAAGGCATCCTCTTGGAGGATGGTCCCGCCGGAACCACCTGGCGCAGCGGCTAGGCCGTTGACGGCGTGGGACATGGGTGTGCTATTTCCGTACGAAACGAAAAGCGCCCGCGCGAATATTCGCCGGGGTTGATGACGCAGATGGCGGGATCGACAAGGGGGCGTGAATGTCTGTTGAAACAATCGATACACTTGTAGTTGGAGGCGGTCAGGCAGGTATCGCCGCGAGCGAGCACCTCAGCAATCGTGGCGTGCCGCACTTTGTGCTGGAACGCCATCGCATCGCCGAGCGTTGGCGAAGTGAGCGCTGGGAGTCATTGGTGGCCAACGGTCCGGCTTGGCATGACCGATTTCCGGGAATGGAGTTCATGGACGTCCACGGCGACGCCTTTGCGCCAAAGGAAAGTGTCGCCGATTACTTCGTTGCCTATGCGGAGATGATCAAGGCGCCCATACGCTGTGGCGTCGATGTTACCGAAGTTCGACGGAACGAAGGCCGGCCCGGCTTTCATGTGGAGACATCTGACGGCGTGTTTGAAGCGGGAAACGTGATCGCTGCGACAGGGCCGTTCCAGCGCCCGGTTTTACCTCCAATCATTCCCGACAACGTGGCTGTCCACCAGATACATTCCAACGCCTACCGCAATCCGGGACAGCTGCCCGAAGGTAACGTTCTGGTCGTTGGCGCGGGGTCATCTGGGGTGCAAATTGCCGATGAACTTTTGAGGTCTGGACGCGAGGTCTACCTCTCTGTTGGGCCCCACAATCGGCCACCGCGTCGCTATCGCGGCATCGATTTTGTCTGGTGGCTGGGCGTGCTGGGGAAATGGGAGTCTCAGTACGTGGAGAAAGGAAAAGAACATGTCACTATCGCTGTTAGTGGCGCCAACGGCGGGGAAACTATCGATTTCCGTGACCTTGCTGAGCGCGGTATGCAACTGGTCGGCATGACAGAGGCTTACGAGGAAGGTGTGCTGACGTTTGCATCCGATTTGGCGGACAACATTGCCATGGGAGATGCGGACTACCTCTCCGTTCTTGACGAAGCAGATGTCTACGCCCGCCGCAACGGGCTGGACCTTCCCGATGATCCGGAAGCTCGGAAAATTGGCCCGATGCCTGATTGCGGCACAAATCCCACCCTAGAGTTGAATCTCGCCGACGCCAAAGTGCGTGTTGTTTTGTGGGCGACCGGATACGCTTTTGATTTCAGCTGGCTCAAGGTGGACACGTTCGACTCGGGAGGTCGGCCGAGACATCAGCGGGGCATCTCAAAGGAACCGGGCGTCTACTTTCTTGGGTTGCCGTGGTTGTCGCGCCGCGGTTCTTCGTTCATCTGGGGGGTCTGGCACGACGCTAAGTTCATCGCCGACCAGATTGCCATTCAGCGCGACTACCTGGCCCAACTGACGTAGGCGCATCCGATCGGCGCCGGCGTTAATTTCATGGTAACCCTGGGCAGCGCACACTGTGGTCATGAACAGGGAACATTGGGTTTCGCCGTTTCGGCGATGGAGTTTTATTTTGGCAATCAGCATTTTGGCGCAAGGTTGCGCTATCCCGCCTGATCCCAATGACCGTTTAGCAATGGCCGAGTACGAAGAGGTCAATGATCCATTCGAACACGGTAATCGCGGCATTTTTAAGTTTAATCGGA
>DFRF01000163.1 GCA_002378125.1 Rhodospirillaceae bacterium UBA3470
CCCGACGTAATGTTTTTCCGCTCGCGACGGCGGACACGGGTACTCGCCTTGGCCATGACCGTTCCTTATTTCGTTGTTTTTTTCTTGCCGGCAATCGCCTTGGCCGGACCTTTGCGGGTTCGGGCGTTCGTATGCGTGCGCTGGCCGCGAACTGGAAGCCCGCGACGATGCCGAAGCCCGCGGTAGCAGCCTAGGTCCATAAGTCGCTTCACATTCATAGCGAGCTCACGACGAAGTTCACCTTCGACTTGATAATCTTTATCGATGGTATCGCGAATCCGAGCCAACTCAGCTTCAGTTAGATCGAAAACGCGACGCTCCCGGGGAATGTCCACCTGTTCACAAATTTTTTTTGCGTTTGTCCGCCCAATCCCATGGATGTAGGTCAATGCAATCTCGACCCGTTTCCCCGTCGGTATGTTTACACCAGCAATTCGCGCCAAAGCTAATCTCCTCAGACTTTGGTTCTCAAAAGATAATCACCCGACGGGTCGGCAAGGACGGCGATTATAGGGCTTGATTTGCGCAAGTCAACACGTGCGCAAATTGAATTTGGCCCTAAATTCCAGCCACTTGTCCTCATCCGATGATGGTTTCCAACTGTTCCGTTATATGTGCTATCTCGGCCATGCCGTCAATGCTAATAAGAACTCCCCGCTCGTCATAAAAATCGACAATTGGAGCTGTCGCTGCGTGGTATTCCATTAACCTAGATCGGACCGTACCTTCGTTATCCTCAGCACGACGCGTAAACTTCGTGCCTCCACATTGGTCACAGGTCCCTGGCACCTTAGGTTTCTGATATTCCTCGTGATAACCATGATGGCAATCTGCACAGGAGTAGCGTCCGGTAATCCGTTTCACAAGGACTTCCTCATTGACCCGGAATTCAACTACTTGATCAAGAGACATATCTCTTTTTTTTAATAGGTGGTCCAATGACTTAGCCTGTGATACAGTGCGTGGGAAGCCATCGAGTATAAACCCGGCACTGCTTATTGCACCATCAAGTCGTCTGTCAATCATATCGACCACTATGTCATCAACAACCAACTTACCGGCTTCAATAATATCCTTGGCTTTCAGACCAATCTTTGTTCCAGAACTCACCTCTGCTCGGAGCATCTCGCCTGTAGACAACTGGACCATGCCGCATCGATCCTCTAGCCTCTTAGCCTGTGTTCCCTTGCCACAGCCTGGAGGACCAAGGAAAATCATGTTCATCCTCTACGTCCTCGGAGCCTGGATTTCTTAATCAGACCCTCGTACTGGTGTGCCAGCAAGTGTGATTGTATCTGTGCCACCGTATCCATAGTTACGGTGACCACAATAAGAAGACTTGTCCCACCGAAATAGAACGGTACCGCGTATTCCGAGATCAACAGTTCTGGCAGAAGACATATAATTGCGAGATAACTCGCCCCGACCACGGTCAGGCGGGTCAGCACTTTGTCCAGGTATTCCGCCGTATTTTTACCTGGCCGAATCCCCGGGACGAAGCCACCATTTTTTTTCAGGTTGTCAGCGGTCTCTTCCGGATTGAACACGATGGCCGTATAAAAGAAGGCGAAGAACACCACTAGAGAGATGTAAATGATAAGATAGACCGGCTGTCCGCGGCCGAGGTATGCCGCTAATGTGGTCATCCATTCCGGCCCCTGCCCGGCCGAGAAACTCATAACCGTGATCGGCATCAATAAAATTGAGCTTGCAAAGATCGGCGGAATGACACCGGCCGTGTTGATTTTCAAGGGCAGGTGCGAATTGTCGCCACCCATCATTTTGTTACCTCGTTGGCGCTTCGGGTACTGGATGATAATCCTACGCTGACCGCGTTCGACGAAGACGATGAAATAAATCACTGCCACAGACATAATCAGTAGGAAGATAATGAAACCTGTCGACAGGGCGCCCGTGCGGCCTAATTCCAGGGTTCCGCCCAAGGCACTTGGCAAGTTGGCGACAATGCCCGCCATAATAATCAGTGAAATGCCGTTACCGATCCCGCGCGCCGTGATTTGTTCACCTAGCCACATAAGAAACAAGGTACCGCCAACCAAGGTGATGACGATGGACATGCGAAAGAATAAGCCCGGGTTTGTCACCGCCGGTCCCTGCGTCGAGGACATACCTTCGATCCCAACTGAAATTCCATAGGCCTGGAGAGCACAAATGGCCACCGTGAGATAGCGGGTATATTGGTTGATTTGCTTGCGACCAGTCTCTCCCTCCTTCTTCATAGCCTCCAATTGCGGCGATACGGCCGTCATCAGCTGCATTATAATGGAGGCCGAGATGTATGGCATAATGTTAAGTGCGAATATGGACATTCGGCTGAGGGCACCACCAGCGAACATGTCGAACATACCAAGGATGCCGCCCTGGTTCTGACGGAAAATATCGGACAATACAGTAGCGTCGATGCCGGGCAGCGGAATGAAAGTACCGAGGCGATACACAACCAATGCCGCCAAGGTAAACCAAATTCGCTTTTTCAATTCGGTGGCTTTCGCAAAAGCCCCGAAATTCATATTGGCAGCCAATTGTTCCGCAGCAGATGCCATGTAGTACTCTACTTTCCGTCAACCGACGATCTACGCGTCGATTATGCTAATCGTTCTGAATTATTCGCCTTTGTCTTCACCCACCTTGGTCAACTCGGTCTGACGCTCTTTCATCTTCCGATGGCGGGCTTTACCTTTTCCTTCCAGCTTGGGTTTTGGTTCGGGAAGGGTGACGCTGCCACCAGCGCCCTCAACTGCGGCAATCGCAGCCTTCGAAGCCGCCGCCGCATTAATATTCAATTTAGCCGTTATTTCGCCACTCGCAAGGAGGCGGACGCCATGTCGGCTCTTCTTAACCAAACCAGCAGCCAGCAGTACCTCTGACGTCACCGCTGATTTGACGTCAATAGTACCCTTATCTACGGCGGCTTGGAGGGCACCTAAGTTGATAATTGCGAAATCCTTGCTGAAGGGATTGTTGAAGCCGCGCTTTGGCAGACGCCGATAGAGAGGCATCTGGCCGCCCTCAAAACCGACTGGGACGTTGCCGCCTGAGCGAGACTTCTGGCCCTTCTGACCGCGCGTGGAAGTCTTACCCATGCCTGAGCCGATACCACGGCCTACCCGCTTGCGGTTTTTGGTTGCGTTAGCGTTGTCGCTGAGTTCATTCAATCTCATAGTGCTGTTCCCCGAGGGCCTAGTGCCTCAGCCCGCATCGTCAATGCGAACCAAGTGGTGGACTTTATTGATCATTCCTCTGATGGCGGGCGTGTCTTCCAGCTCGCGGGTCCGGTGCATTTTATTCAACCCAAGACCAATCAGCGTTGCACGCTGATCACCGCGGCGGCCGATTGGGCTACCTATTTGGGTTACTTTCAAGGTTGTTTTCTTTTCGGCCATGCCACCCTCGCGTCCGATTAGGATCCTGACGGTTGATCACCGCGGCGGGCGACGATCTCACCGATTTTTTTACCACGACGAGCCGCCACGCCGCGCGGCGACACGCAGTTGCGGAGAGCCTCGAAGGTAGCCTTCACCATGTTGTGGGGGTTCGCTGTACCAATGGACTTTGCGACCACGTCTTGCACGCCCATGGTCTCGAACACAGCCCGCATAGGACCACCGGCGATGATTCCCGTACCTGGAGGGGCTGCACGCAGGAAAACCCGGCCAGCGCCGAACCGCCCACGGATATCGTGGTGCAGGGTCCGGCCCTCGCGTAGCGGAACACGGACCATGTTGCGTTTGGCTTTTTCCGTGGCCTTACGGATTGCTTCAGGCACTTCCCGGGCCTTACCCATGCCGTATCCAACACGACCGCGACCATCTCCTACCACTACCAAAGCGCCGAAGGAGAACCGGCGTCCACCCTTGATCACCTTGGATACACGGTTGATGTGCACCAGTTTGTCACTAAGTTCATCATCTTCGTCGCGATCCCGAGAACCACGATCCCGTCCACGACCACGGCCGCGTCCTTCTGATCCACCTTTGTTACGGCTTGGGCCGCGAGGGGTTTGTTCCGCCATCTTCTCTTACTCCTAGAACGCCAGACCGCCTTCGCGGGCGGCTTCCGCCAGGGCTTTTACGCGACCGTGGTAGCGATAGCCGCCTCGATCAAACACCACTTCCTTCACACCTCGTGCCACAGTCCGCTCAGCGACCAATTTACCTATGGCACCGGCGGCGGCGACCGTGGAACCGTTTTTCACTTCATTGCGAACGTTTTTCTCCAGCGTCGAAGCCGCGGCAACGGTTTTGCCGTCCGTATCGTTGATTACTTGAGCATAGATGTGTTTTCCGGAGCGAAATACCGATAAACGCGGTCGATCTCCTGCCCGTTTGCGAATCTTTAAACGCGTGCGCTGCGTTCGACGATTGGAAAGTTTTTTCGAACTGGCCATGATTACTTCTTCTTGCCTTCCTTACGCAGGATATACTCGTCATCGTACTTGATGCCCTTGCCTTTGTAGGGTTCCGGCGGACGATAGGAACGGATTTCCGCCGCGACCTGGCCAACTCGCTGTTTGTTGGCGCCAGAAATCTCGATGAGGTTCTGATCCGGACACTTGATCTCAATCCCTTCAGGGATTGGATAATTCACGTCATGGCTGAAGCCGAGTTGCAGCGTCAAGCTATTACCTTGAACTTGAGCGCGATAACCTACACCGTTAATCTCTAGCTTGCGTGTGAACCCTTCAGAGACCCCAACAACAAGGTTGTTGATGATGCTCTTGGAGGTACCCCACATCTTTCGGGCCTCACGGGACTCATTACGGGGTTTGACGTACACCATATTATCTTCCTGGGTGACCTCTACGTCGTCGGTGAACTGGGCACTAAGTTCGCCAAGCTTGCCCTTCGCCGTCACCACGACACCAGCGATATCTACGCTGACACCCTCAGGTAGGGTCACCGGGTTTTTCCCAATACGAGACATATCGTGCTCCTATTCTGTTCGGCCCAAGCCTAGAAGACCTGGCAGAGGACTTCGCCGCCTACGTTCATGTCGCGGGCTTCCGCATCGGAGAGCACGCCGCGTGGCGTAGACAGGATAGCGATTCCCAAGCCGTTGTAGACCCGCTGAAGATCCTTGATCTTCGAGTAGACACGCCGACCAGGGGTTGATACGCGATTAATCTCACGGATTACCGGCTCACCTTCGTGGTACTTCAACTGTATATCGACCTCTGCGATGCCAGGGCGGACTTCGCGGCGGATGTAATCACGGATGTAGCCTTCACGTTTTAATACATCGAGGACGTTGGCGCGCAGGTGCGAAGCCGGTGTTGAAATCGTATCTTTGTGTGCCCGTTGTCCGTTACGGATACGTGTCAGCATATCACCCAAGGGATCAGTCATGGACATTCAGGTTCTCCCCTACCAACTAGACTTGACCATACCGGGGATCTGCCCGGTTGACGCCAAGTCGCGCAGCGCAATGCGGCTGAGTTTGAATTTGCGATAGTTGCCACGTGGTCGGCCAGAAAGACCGCAGCGTAGACGAATGCGGGTCGGTGAAGAGTTCCGCGGCAACTCAGCGAGCTTCAGCCGCGCGTTGAACCGCTCCTCGGGAGACTGCGATTCGTCTTTGGCTATAGCCTTTAAGCGCGCGCGCTTTGAGGCATATTTCTTGGCGAGACGTTCGCGTTTCTGGTTCTTCTGGATGGCGCTTTTCTTAGCCATGTTTGATCTCCACCGAGCGCTCAGTTACTGAACGGCATGTTGAAATGCTTTAGCAGGGCTCTCGCCTCCGCATCATTCTTGGCCGTCGTGCAGATAATAATGTCCATGCCTCGGATTTGGTCGACTTGGTCATAGTCGATTTCCGGGAAGACGATCTGCTCTTTTAGGCCCATCGCGTAATTACCGTTACCGTCGAAGCTCTTTCCTGACACACCCCGGAAGTCCCGAACCCGCGGAAGCGCGATGTTGATAAGACGTTCAAGGAACTCGTAAGCCCGTTCGCGGCGCAAAGTAACCTTGCAGCCAACGATCATGTCTTCGCGAAGCTTGAACGTGGCGATAGACTTCTTAGCCCGCGTGATCAAGGGCTTCTGGCCCGAAATGCGGGTTAGGTCTGCGAGAGCGCCATCGATTTTCTTACGATCCTGGGAGGCTTCGCCCACCCCCATGTTGATGACGACTTTGTCAAGTTTCGGTACTTGCATGATGGAAGCGTAGTCGAACTCTTCCATCAGTGCGCCCTTTATGCGATTTTGGTAATCGTTATGAAGATGAGCCATCTGTTCAATCCTCAGTTATCGATGACTTCGCCGGAACGTTTCGCGAAACGTACCTTCCGACCGTCTTCGAGGAATTTGAAACCCACGCGTGTTGGCGCATCATCCTTTGGATCCAAGTGAGATAGGTTCGACACGTCAATTGTGCCTTCCTTCTCGATAATGCCGCCTGCACTCGTGTTGGTCGGGCGCGTATGGCGCTTGACCTTGTTGACGCCTTGGACGATGACGCGGCCGCGCTTCGAGAAAACCTTGAGGATTTCGCCGCTCTTTCCTTTGTCACGACCAGTCATGACCATGACCTTGTCGCCCTTCTTAAACTTCGAGAGACCCGACATCATAATACCTCCGGTGCCAGCGATATGATCTTCATGTATTGCTTGGCTCTGAGCTCTCGCGTTACTGGGCCAAAGATACGCGTACCAATCGGCTCCCCTTGTTTGTTGATCAATACGGCCGCGTTGCTGTCGAAACGGATCGCCGATCCGTCATGACGACGGATATCTTTGGCGGTACGTACGACGACGGCCTGCAAGACTTCACCTTTTTTGACGCGACCGCGTGGAATGGCTTCCTTGACGGTCACGACGATGACGTCGCCGACGGAGGCGTATTTGCGCTTCGAACCACCCAGCACTTTGATGCACTGGACCCGGCGCGCCCCTGAATTGTCGGCAACCTCGAGGTTAGTTTCTGCCTGGATCATCGATTGGTCCTTTATTCTCGGCTTACGCGCTTACGCGCCGTCGGTGATCACTTCCCAGCGCTTCCGTCGCGAAAGCGGTCGGCATTCACGAATACTCACGATATCGCCAATCTTACAGGCATTGGCTTCATCGTGGGCAGCGTACTTCTTCGAACGACGGATAACCTTCTTGTACAGCTGGTGGGTGAAACGGCGCTCAACACGTACCGTCACAGTTTTGTCTTCCTTGTCGCTAACAACGACACCTTGCATCACGCGCTTGGGCATTATCTCTATTCCTTAACCTACGGGGCGGCCGAGGCTTGATTGCGCTCACCAAGGATAGTCTTAATGCGCGCAATGCCACGCCGAACTACTTTTACCCGGGCCGTGTTCTCCAACTGACCGCTGGCTGTCTGGAAACGCAGATTGAATGCTTCCTTGCGGAGCCCCAATAGCTCTTCCTTCAACTCGTCGTCGCTTTTAGCGCGTGCATCAGCCGCTTTCATGGGCCTACTCTCCTCCAGTCAAACGGGTTACGAACTTGGTGCGAAGCGGCAGCTTTGCCGCGGCTAGTTCCATGGCGCGCCGGGCCACGTCGATAGGCACCCCGTCCATTTCGAACATGATTCGACCTGGCTTTACCCGGCAAACCCAGAATTCCGGTGTCCCCTTACCTTTACCCTGTCGAACCTCAGCCGGTTTCTGGGAAACGGGGACATCTGGAAAGATTCTGATCCACACACGACCAGCACGCTTCATGTGACGGGTCATGGCACGACGGGCCGCTTCAATTTGGCGGGCCGTGACGCGTTCGGGAGACATCGCCTTTAGACCGTAGGCACCAAAATTCAACGCGGTACCGCCCTTTGCATTGCCATGGATGCGCCCTTTATGGCCCTTTCGAAATTTCGTTCGTTTTGGTTGCAACATGGTTCTGGTTCCTTAATTCTCGTGGGCCTAGCGTTGTGGCTGCTGCTCTTGGGCCAACTTGTCGAGAGCCATCGGATCATGGGTCCATATGTCACCCTTATATATCCACACCTTGACACCGCAGACTCCATAAGTGGTCACTGCCGGCGCCTCACCGTAGTCGATATTGGCACGTAACGTGTGGAGAGGCACACGGCCTTCGCGATACCATTGGGTCCGGGCTATTTCTGCACCACCCAAACGACCGGCGCAGTTGATCCGGATGCCTCCGGCACCCATGCGCATAGCCGATTGCACAGCGCGCTTCATAGCACGGCGGATTGAAACGCGTCGCTCCAGTTGTTGGGCGATGTTTTCGGCCACCAACTGTGCATCTACCTCGGGTTTACGAATTTCAATGATATTCAGGTGCACGTCGGAATTGGTCATCTTCGACAGTTCGCCACGCAGCTTATCAATGTCGGCGCCCTTCTTGCCGATAACCACCCCCGGACGAGCAGTGTGAATGGTCACGCGGGCTTTTTTCGCTGGGCGTTCGATCAGAACCTTCGAGACGCCGGCCTGAGCGAGTTTTTCCTTAAGGTAATCGCGGATACGCAAATCTTCATGAAGAAGAGCGCTGTACCCTGAATCGGCGAACCAGCGCGAGTCCCAGGTCCGATTGATACCAACCCGAAGGCCGATTGGGTTTACTTTCTGGCCCATTAAATCGTCTCCTCACGTTCGCGCACGATTACCCGCAAATTCGAAAACGGTTTCACAATTCGACCGACACGACCCCGGGCACGGGCACGCCATCGTTTCATGACCATGCTCTTACCGACGGTGCATTCGGAGACATATAGGCGGTCAACATCAAGTTGGTGATTGTTTTCAGCATTAGCGATTGCGCTTTCTAAAACTTTTTTCACCGCGCCGGCAATTCGGCGCTTCGAAAAGGTTAATTCCGCCAGGGCTTTTTCGCAGTCCTTGCCGCGAATGGTTTCGGCAACGAGGTTAAGCTTTTGCGGGCTGGTGCGGAGGTTCTTGGCGTAGGCCATTGCCTCGGCATCGGACAGTGAACGCTCAGCAGCGGGCTTACCCATGACTTAGCCCCTCTTCGCTTTCTTGTCGGCGCCGTGCCCGAGGTAAGTGCGGGTCGGGGAAAACTCACCGAATTTGTGGCCAATCATGTCTTCGTTTACCAATACCGGAATGAACTTCTGCCCATTGTAGACCCCGAAAGTCAGGCCGACGAACTGCGGTAGAATAGTTGAACGGCGCGACCAGGTCTTGATCACTGACTTGCGACCGGAAGAACGGGCCTCCTCTGCCTTCTTCAGCAGATAGCCATCCACAAACGGTCCCTTCCATACGGATCGAGGCACGACCGGTCTCCTTTATTTCTTTGCGTGACGGCGGCGCATAATCAACCGGTCCGTCTTCTTATTGGAACGCGTCCGCTTGCCCTTAGTGGGCTTGCCCCAAGGGGTCACGGGATGACGGCCGCCGGAAGTTCGGCCTTCGCCGCCGCCATGCGGGTGATCAATGGGGTTCATAGCAACGCCTCGGACAGCAGGACGTTTGCCGATCCATCGCTTTCGGCCGGCCTTACCAAGTTTGATGTTCTGTTGGTCGGGGTTTGAAACAGCGCCGATGGTTGCCATACATTCGGCCCGGATCATCCGTAACTCACCGGAGATTAGGCGAAGTTGCGCGTAGCCTTGGTCTTTACCGATGATCTGCGCATAGGTCCCGGCAGAACGGGCGATCTGCCCTCCCTTGCCTGGCTTCATTTCCACGTTGTGCACGATCGTGCCGACGGGAATGCTCTGCATGGGCATAGCATTACCTGGCTTTATATCGGAGGCCAAGCTAGCAATTACCTGGTCCCCTTCGCGGAGACGTTGCGGCGCCAAGATGTAGGCCATTTCGCCGTCTTCATACTTAAGCAGAGCGATGAAAGCGGTCCGGTTAGGGTCGTACTCTAACCGTTCTACCCTCGCCGGAACATTCATCTTCTGACGTTTGAAATCGACTAGACGGTAGCGGCGCTTGTGTCCACCGCCACGACGGCGCGCTGTAATGCGACCCTTGTTATTGCGGCCGCCTTTGCTTCGAAGCCCCTCGGTCAGGGACTTCTCCGGCTTGCCTTTCCATATGCCAGAACGGTCGACGAGCACAAGTCCGCGTTGACCAGGCGTAATCGGTTTATAGGATTTCAGTGCCATTCTTTGGACCTTTCCCTAAATCCCAGTGGTGACATCGATGGATTGCCCCTCGGCCAACGTCACGACGGCTTTTTTGCGGTCCGGACGGCGACCAACCTGGCCTCTGAACCGTTTCGTCTTGCCTTTTTGAAGGAGCGTGTTGACATTTGTCACCTTGACGTCAAAAAGGCCTTCGACGGCATGCTTGATTTCAAACTTGTTGGCGTCCACCGGCACCCAAAAGCTTATCTGGTTGAATTCGCTGATCAATGTAGATTTTTCCGTGATGATCGGCGCCCGCACCAGTTCGTAAATGCGTTCTTGGCTGGGTTTCTTATCGCGCAGCGTGTGGTACTTGCTCATTTCAGGCGCTCCGTGAGCTGATTCACTGCGTCCCTAGTGAGCACTAAGGTATCGCGGCGGAGAATATCGTATACGTTGGCGCCAACACTCGGTAATACGTCCAGGCCGATGATGTTACGCGTGGCCTTCGCCAGGTTGTCGTTCACATCTGTACCGTCGATGATCAGGGCCTTGCCCCAACCAAGTGCATTGAGATTCTTGGCGAAGTCCTGCGTCTTCGGCGAATTGATCTCACCGGAATCGATGATTACTAACTTGCCGTCAGCTTGCTTGGCGGACAGGGCCGTCTTAAGAGCCAAACGTCGTACCTTTTTTGGCATATCGACGGCGTGACTGCGCACGCGCGGACCGAAGGTGATACCGCCCCCGCGCATTTGTGTAGCTCGGGCAAAACCCTGACGGGCACGGCCTGTACCCTTCTGGCGGAAGGGCTTGGAACGCGTCCCGTTAACTTCGTTGCGCTCCTTCGTCTTGTGGGTACCCGCCTGGCGGCGTGACAACTGCCACCTGACAGCGCGGGCCAACAGGTCCTTGCGGACTTCCAGGCCAAAGATGCCTTCATCGAGATTGATGGAGCCTGTCTTCTTGTTGGCCAGATCAATGACGTCGCATTTCATGGCCATTATTCCTTCTCTTCTTTTCCGTCCGCAGTTGCGTCGGCATCATCTTCGCCTGGAGCCTCCGCTTCGATTTCCGCTGGCGTCTTTTCCACGGAGGCTTCCTTCTCTAGCGCAACCTCTTCGACCGGGGCTTTGTCTTCCACCGGGGCGTCGTTGGTCTTTAGGCCCGCCGGATATGGGGCTTCGTCGGGGCGCGTCTTCTTTACGGCATCTGTGATCCGAACGAAACCACCATTGGCGCCGGGGACCGAACCCCGGATAAGAATCAGGCCGCGCTCATCATCAACGGCGACAACCTTCAGGTTCTGGGTAGTTACCCGGACGCCACCCATGTGGCCCGCCATCTTCTTGCCCTTGAACACTTTTCCGGGATCCTGACACTGACCCGTGGAACCTAGGGAACGGTGGTTGATGGATACACCGTGGGATGCCCGCAGGCCGCTAAAGCCATGACGCTTCATGCCCCCGGCAAAACCCTTGCCGATAGTCGTGCCGCATACATCGACAAACTGGCCAACGACGAAGTGGTTCGCTGAGAATTCGGCGCCCACATCCACTAGGCCGTCAGCGTTGACCCGGAATTCCGTGAGCTTACGCTTCGGTTCTACTTTCGCCTTAGCGAAGTGGCCGCTCATTCCCTTAGAGACGTTCTTCACTTTCGCAGTGCCCCAACCCATCTGGACGGCGTTGTAGCCATCCGTAACTTCGGTGCGCTGGGAGACCACTTGGACATTCTCCATTTTCAGCACGGTGACCGGCACGTGCTGGCCGCTTTCATCGAATCGGCGCGTCATGCCTATTTTTTGAACGAGTAGACCGGTACGCATGAGTCTGTCCTCTTAAAGCTTAATCTCGACGTCGACGCCGGCGGCTAGATCGAGCTTCATGAGCGCATCGACGGTCTGTGGGGTCGGGTCGAGAATGTCTAACACCCGCTTGTGGGTGCGAATTTCGAATTGCTCGCGAGACTTCTTATCGATATGTGGCGAGCGAAGGACGGTGTATTTATCGATCCGAGTGGGAAGCGGAATCGGGCCGCAGACCGTTGCGCCTGTGCGCTGTGCCGTGCTGACGATCTCGCCGGCGGACTGATCCAGCACGCGATGATCAAAGGCTTTCAACCGGATGCGAATATTTTGTTGGTCCATTACCCTTACCCTTTAAAAATAACGTCTGATCCCTCAACATACGGGGCTGGATT
>DFRF01000209.1:0-11846 GCA_002378125.1 Rhodospirillaceae bacterium UBA3470
GGCTTCGTCATGGCCGAGGACGGCCAAAAGATGTCGAAGTCCCTGGGCAACATCGTCGAACCACAGAACGTCTACAATCAGCAGGGCGCCGATATTCTTCGGCTCTGGGTGATCGGTTCGGACTATGCGGAGGACCTGCGAATCGGTCCCGAAATCGTGAAACAACAGGCCGACATCTACCGCCGGCTGCGCAACACGCTGCGGTTCCTACTGGGCAACCTGCATGGGTTCTCCGATGCGGAACACGTGCCCCTGGAGGATTTGCCGGAGCTCGAGCGCTGGGTCCTGGACCGCCTTTGGCGCATGGACGCGGCGTTGCGGGAAACCTGCGAAAATTTCCAATTCCACACCTTCTTCACGGAGCTGCACAATTTCTGCACGGTGGATCTTTCCGCCTTTTATTTGGATATCCGCAAAGACAGCCTGTACTGCGACCGCCTGGACGAACCACGTCGCTGCGCCGCGCGCACGGTTTTGGATGAGTTGTTCAACTGCCTGACAACCTGGCTGGCACCGTTCATCTGCTTCACGGCGGAAGAAGCCTGGCTGGCGCGGACCGGCGAGGATGCGTCCAACAGCGTCCACCTCCGGACCTTTCCGGACCTGCCACATGCCTGGCGCGATGATGCATTGATGGAGAAATGGCGCCGGGTACGGGCCGTCCGCCGGACTGTGACGGGAGCGCTGGAACTGGAGCGCGCCGAGAAGCGAATCGGTTCCAGCCTGCAGGCCGCACCGCGGGTGTTCACGGATGCGGACACAGCCGCCCTGTTCGCTGACCTGAACGCTGCCGAACTGTTCATCACGTCGGGCGCTGCGTTTGATACAGACACCGCCCCCAAAGACGCCTTCCGATTGGAAGATGTTGCGGACGTAGCCGTGGTGCCGACCCTTGCCGGCGGTGAGAAATGCGATCGCTGTTACCAAGTCTTGGAAGATGTCGGCTCCGTCAACGGCCATCCCACGGTCTGCCGGCGCTGCGCCGATGCGGCCGAAAACCACCAACCACTCAGCCACAAATGATCCCGACGCAAGCTCGCCTTGGCTTAATCCTGTCGGCCCTGATCGCGGCGCTCGACCAAGCGAGCAAATGGTGGATATTGGAAACGGTCATGCGGCCGCCTCGGGTCATCCCATTAACCGATTTCTTCAATCTGGTCTTAGGGCTCAATCGAGGCATCAGCTTTGGTATGCTGGACATGCAATCGCCCATGGGCCGTTGGATCCTCGCGGGCCTGGCGCTCGCCATTACCGCCGCGCTTCTTGTTTGGATGTGGCGCGCCAACAAGCTATTGGTGACGGGAGCGCTCGGGCTAATTGTCGGCGGCGCAGTGGGCAACGTCATCGACCGGGTCCTGTTGGGCGCCGTGGTTGACTTCCTGGACTTTCATTGGGCCGGTTATCACTGGCCCGCCTTCAACGTCGCAGACATCGCTATCACCTGTGGCGCGGCGGCTTTGATCTGGGACTCCTTTTTTGGCGAGCATGAGGAATCCTAACTTGTTGAAAATTCACCGGTTTGGGCGTAAATTTCCGGGATGAAACGAAGGATGATCCGTTCGCTGCTCGTTTTCGCAGTCTTGACAGTCTTTGGCGGGACGCTCGCCAGTTGTGATTCAGTCCGCAAATCCCTTGGCGGCGGAAAGAACGCGCCAGATGAGTTTGTCGTCTTCAAACGCCCACCGCTCAGTCTGCCCCCCGAATATGGCCTTCGCCCGCCGGCTCCCGGCGTATCGCGGCCACAAAAAATCTCGCCCATGGATCAGGCCCGCGAGGCTCTTCTTGGGAAGAGCGCCGTCCGACCCGACGCCACGACGAAAACCGCCAACGCTGGAAGTCCCGGCCTACAAGCGCTGATCACTCGGACGGGTGCCGACAAGGCGGAGCCCGGTATCCGCCGGCTGATCAATCAGGAATCATCGGTTCTAGCCGATGAAGACCAATTGTTCGTCAACAAGCTGATTTTCTGGGTTGACGACAAATCTGCCCCGGGAACTGTGGTCGATGCGAAGCAAGAACAAAAGCGCATCATGTCCAACCAGGCCCTTGGCAAGCCCATTAATGAAGGCGAAATTCCCGAAGTGAAGCGCAAGCCGGCGCGCAAGGGCCTGTTGGATTTTTAGGTCGCGGCGCCGGTTGTCCAGCCCCGCAATCTGCCCACGCTCAATTCAGATAAAATCTGCCGCAAAGGCGCCATATTATTTAGGCATAAACGCTGCATCGTAATATCTATAACCTGTCTGAGACTTTCCATGCCATTATTCCAAAAAATATTTTTCGCCGTCCTCCTCGTCTTGACCAGCGTGCCGGAAGCTCAGGCCGCGGTCTTCAACCCCACCACCTTCACCCTGAAAAATGGCATGCAGGTAGTCATTGTCGAAAACCACCGCGTGCCCGTGGTCACCCACATGGTATGGTACCGGGTCGGCTCCGCCGATGAAGGGCCCGGGGAAACGGGCATTGCACATTTCCTCGAACACCTCATGTTCAAGGGTACGAAGAAGCGCAAGCCCGGTGAGTTTTCACAGATCGTGGCCCGTAACGGTGGCCAGGAAAACGCCTTCACGTCGACGGACTACACCGCCTACTTCCAGACTATCGCCACGGATCGGTTGGAAATGGTCATGGAAATGGAGGCCGACCGGATGACCAACCTGGTAATTACGGACAAGGAAGTCGAGCCTGAGCGCTTGGTTATCCTGGAAGAACGCCGCTCGCGGGTCGACAACAACCCCGGCGCAATCTTGGGTGAACACATTAACGGCGCATTGTTTCTCAACCATCCATACCGCAATCCGGTAATCGGCTGGGAACATGACATCAAGGCCCTCGACATCAAGCGGATTATGGCTTTCTACAAACGCTGGTACGCGCCCAACAACGCCATCCTGGTAGTCGCTGGCGCAATCACGGCGGAACAGGTGAGACCGCTGGCAAAGAAGTACTACGGTAGGATCCCAGCCCAGCCGCCAGTGGTTCGGAACCGCGCCAAGGAGCCGCCACAGAAAGCCGCCCGCAGGGTCGTCTTGCGCGACAAGCGGGTCCGCCAGCCGTCCTGGCGGCGCAGTTTCCTGGCACCCACCCTTCAATGGGGGGATAAGACCCATGTCTATCCTCTCGAGGTCTTGTCGAACATTCTTGGCGGCGGCGCGTCCAGCCGCCTTTATCGACGCCTAGTGGTGGAGAATAAGACCGCCGTCTCGTCGGGGGCTTATTACCGCGGTGATGATCGCGGCCCAGGCCGGTTCGTCTTTTACGCCAGCCCGCGCGGCAACGTTACCATGGACGCCCTGGAAGTGGCCGTCGTAGCAGAAATCACCGATATCATCAAAAACGGCATCACCGCGGAAGAGGTCATTCGGGCCAAGGAACGCATGGTCGCCGAAGCGGTCTATGCCCGAGATTCCCTAAGCGGTGGCGCTCGCGCCCTCGGGGCGGCGCTGGCATCAGGGCTCAGTATCGACGACGTAGAAAGCTGGCCCGACAACATCGCCGCGGTGACGCCGAAACAAATCAACGAAGCGGCCAAGGCCTTGTTCGACAATAACCGATCCGTGACAGGCCTCCTACTGCCAGCGAGAGAGAGCTGAGCCGGTGTTCGTTACCCGTTTCCTTCGGCCGATCCTGACCGGCGTTCTACTTATTGCTGCGGGACCAGCTTTGGCCATCAACGTAGAGCGTGTGAAGACCCCCGGTGGCCTTCAAGCCTGGCTGGTCCAAGATAATTCAAACCCCATTGTCACCATGCGGTTCGCCTTTCGCGGCGGCGCGGCGCTCGATCCAAAAGGCAAGGTCGGATTGGCCAACCTGGTGGCATCGACCATGGATGAGGGCGCTGGTAGTTTGGATTCCCAATCCTTTCAGAAGACCTTGGAAGACAAAGCCATCCGTATGCGGTTTGATGCGGGACTGGACAATTTTGGCGGCCAGCTACAGACCCTGGTCCGTAATCAGGACAAAGCGTTCGATCTACTGCGCCTAGCGCTGAACGCGCCGCGGTTCGACACGGAACCCGTAGAGCGGATTCGCTCTCAGATTCTAGTTGGCCTGAAACAGGACGAGGAGAGCCCGCACAGCATCGCCGGCAAGGCCATGCGCGAAGCCCTCTATGGTGGCCATCCGTATGGCCGGCCCGCTGACGGCATCCCCGACAGCGTCAAGGCGATAACAGCGGACGACCTGCACGCCTTCGTGAGCCAGCGTCTGACGCGCGATACCCTTGTGATCGGTGTCGTTGGCGATATCACGCCAGCTAAACTAGCCGAGTTGCTGGACGCCACCTTCGGCACTTTGCCCGCCCAAGGTACCGATTGGCGGTTGCCCAAAATCCGCGCCAACACGGACGGACGCACCATCGTCATCAACAAGGACGTGCCCCAAAGCGCCATCCTGTTCGCCGACCAAGGCCTGCTCCGCGACGATCCGGACTTCTACGCCGCCTATGTGATGAACCATGTCCTGGGTGGCGGCGGCTTCACCTCACGCCTGTATGGCGAGGTGCGCGAAAAACGGGGATTGGCCTATTCCATCTCCAGCGGCCTCAATCCTCGCCGGGCCAGCGCCACAACTGTCGGCGCGGCCGGCACGGCCAACGCGCGGGTTCATGAGACCCTCAACGTCGTCAAGGCGGAATGGCATCGTATGGCCGAAAACGGCGTGACCAACGACGAGCTCAAAGATGCCAAAACCTATCTGACGGGGGCCTATCCGCTTCAGTTTACGGGTAGCATGCGAATCGCTCGGATGCTTGTCGGCATTCAGTTGGCCGAGTTAGGGATCGATTATGTCAAGAGCCGCAACGCCTTCATCAACGCCGTTAGCCGCGACGATATCGCACGCGTAGCGAAAAAGTTGTTGGATGCCAACCGGTTGGTCACCGTGGTTGTGGGGCGCCCAGAAGGTTTGCCGGCAACGCGCTGAGCAGCATCCGGCGCATGCTGGCGAGAGGCGCGCGCCTCTGGTAGGCTCAGCTCGCTTCGAGTTTTCTGCGGGGTTTTCCGGACGCTATGACCAGTATCATCGCAACCGACGCATGGCGGGCCCTCGCGGGCCATCGTGATACCACTGCATCCGACACTATCGCTGATCTGTTTGCCGCCGATGGGGACCGATTCAAGAACAATTCTTGGGAGCTTGACGGGGTTCTACTCGATCTCTCCAAGAACCGTATCGACTACGCCGCTTGGGACGGCTTACTGGCGTTGGCCGAAGACGCCGGGGTGACCGCGGCACGCGATGCCATGTACGCCGGGGAAACCATCAACACCACAGAAGGCCGGAAAGTTCTGCATGTGGCTCTGCGCGATGGCACGGGCATCGCCGACGCCGGCGTCGCGGAAGACGTGACGGCGACCATGGCGCGCCTGGCGGCGTTCACCCAAGCAATCCACGACGGATCTTTGACAGGCAGAACAGGCAAACCCTTTCGTCATGTAATCAACATCGGCATCGGCGGTTCTCACCTAGGACCCATGCTGACTGCAGAGGCTCTGGGGCGCGCGGATTACCCGGAGGTTCGGTTTGCAGCCAACGTAGACGGCCACGATCTGACCGCGGCGCTCGCCAATGTCGATCCAGAAACAACCCTTTTTTTGGTTGGCTCGAAAAGCTTCACCACACAGGAAACATTGACCAATGCCGCCTCCGCCGCACGATGGCTGACCGAGGCGGTGGGCTCGAATGCCGTCAGCGGTCATTTTGCCGCGCTAACCGCGAAACCGGACGCGGCCAAGGCCTTCGGGATTGCAGCTCAACACATCTTCCCCATTTGGGATTGGGTCGGCGGCCGGTTCTCTTTATGGTCGGCCGTCGGCCTGCCATCAGCTTTGGCCATGGGCTGGTCTGCCTTTGCTGCTATGTTGGACGGCGCTCACTCCATGGACCGCCATTTTCGCGATGCGCCCTTGGCGGTAAACCTCCCCGTTCGCCTGGCCTTAGCGGGAATCTGGAACATCAACATGGAGGGTCTGGGCGCCCTTGCCGTGGTGCCCTATGATGAACGTTTGCGGTCCTTACCGGCCTTCATCCAGCAACTGGACATGGAGAGCAACGGCAAGGGTGTGACGCAAACTGGCGCACCCCTGGACGTCGCGGCGGCGCCAATTGTGTTCGGCCTCGCCGGCACCAACGCCCAACACACATTTCATCAATGGCTTCATCAGGGGCCCTTGGGCGCCGCCGTGGAATTCATCGGCGTCGCCCGTCCGGATCATGGTTTTAGCGGTCACCACGACAAACTGATCGCCAACCTCCTGGCCCAGGCGGAGGCCCTGGCCCTGGGCACAGACGGTGACGGTGACGTGAACCGCGCCTGCTCCGGCAATCGACCGTCGACGACGATCCTGTTGGAAGCCCTCGATCCAAAACGGCTTGGTATGCTGCTGGCGCTCTATGAACATAAAGTCTTCGTTCAAGGGGTCATCTGGGGAATCAACAGCTTCGACCAATTCGGCGTTGAACTGGGAAAACAACTCGCAGCGCGCCTGCTTCCTGACATGGGCGAGGCCCCTACGGGCGCCCGAACCTATGACCCCTCCACCGCCGGTCTGTTGGCACGCTACCGATCCTGGCGCGGGTTGCCAGAATGACCATTCGCCGCCTTCCTGAAACCCTCGTCAACCGCATCGCCGCCGGCGAGGTGATTGAGCGCCCCGCCGCCGCGGTCAAGGAACTGGTTGAAAATGCCATCGACGCCGGCGCATCCCACGTCGATATCACCGTCGCGGACGGAGGACGGACGGCCATGACCATTAGCGACGACGGTTGCGGGATGACGCCGGAGGAATTGGTCCTGGCCGTGGAGCGCCACGCCACATCGAAATTGCCCAACGACGATTTGGTGGATATCCGCCATTTGGGCTTCCGCGGCGAGGCGCTTCCCTCCATAGGTGCGGTCAGTCGACTTTTCATCACTAGTCGGACCGCCGACGCGACCGAGGCCTGGCGTCTGGGTGTGGCGGGCGGTCAGGTCGCCCCGCCCGTGCCGGCAGCACATCCGCCAGGTACCCGTGTGGAGGTCCGTGACCTGTTCTACGCCACGCCGGCGCGGCTCAAGTTCCTGAAGACGGCGCGGACCGAAATGAGCCGGGTAAGCGAGGTCATCAAACGACTAGCCATGGCCCATCCCCATATCGGCTTCACCCTTTCGGACGGCGATCGTCGGCGGCTGGATCTACCCCCGGAGCAAGGCGACCTGTTCTCGGCTCGGCTGGGCCGTCTGGGCGCGGTGATCGGCCGGGATTTCGGCGACAACGCGCTGGCCATCAATGCGGAACGGGAGGGCCTCCGGCTCACGGGCTACACCGGTTTACCCACATTCAACCGGGGCAACGCAGCCATGCAGTTCTTGTTCGTCAACGGCCGGCCGGTCAACGATCGCATGCTGTTCGGCGCGTTGCGTGGGGCGTACCGGGATTTCTTGGCTTCCGACCGCTATCCCGTCGTCGCGCTGTTTCTGACCGCACCGCCCGCCATCGTGGACGTCAACGTCCACCCAGCGAAGACGGAGGTCCGGTTCCGCGACAATGGCCTAGTTCGCGGCCTTCTGGTGGGCGCTATCAAGCATGCCCTGGCCGAGGCCGGGCACCGGGCAGCTACCACCGTCGCGGAAGCCACCCTAGGCGCCATTCGGACCGAGCCGACCATACCGCTGGGCGGCGGACGGCCGATGCCATCGGCTGTTGTCGACCCCGGCCTGGCCGAAGATTTGCAAGCCTTACACGCGCCACTGCCCGGCATAGCCGCCGCCCCCATGGCCCCCATCATAGCTCCCGAAGACGATCCCGCGGCAGGGGACGTGAGCGACTATCCCCTGGGCGTCGCCCGTGGGCAGTTGCACGCCACTTATATCGTCGCCCAGACCGCCGACGGCATCGTCATCGTCGACCAACACGCCGCACACGAACGCCTAGTGGAGGAACGGATCAAGACGGCCCTGGCCACGGACGGTGTAATGCGCCAAGGCCTATTGATCCCCGAGGTGGTGGAGCTGGATGAAGACGCCGTCGACCGCTTACTGGCCCGGACTGACGAGTTGGTGGACCTGGGACTGGTCATCGAGGGATTTGGGCCCGGCGCCATTGTCGTCCGCGAAACCCCCGCTTTGCTGGGGGAGACCGATCTGCAAGGCCTAGTCCAGGACCTGGCTGACGATCTGGCCGCCCTGGACGAGGCCATCGCCCTCCGCGACCGCATCGGCGATGTCTGTGCGACCATGGCTTGCCACGGCTCAGTCCGGGCCGGACGCCGCCTGAACCGCGACGAAATGAACGCCTTGTTACGGGAGATGGAGGCAACGCCTCATTCCGGGCAATGCAGCCATGGCCGCCCCACTTATGTAGAACTGAAGCTCAACGACATTGAGAGACTTTTCGGTCGCCGATGAAGGTCGGGTGACGCTTGACGCCCCTGGGCCGAGGGGCTACTTAAGCCCCCTCTTGAGGTCGGACAACCCGGCCCATTGTGGTGGCTGTAGCTCAGTTGGTTAGAGCGCCTGGTTGTGGTCCAGGAGGCCGGGGGTTCAAATCCCCTCAGCCACCCCATTCCCTTCCTAAGTCCCAAATCTGATTAAATCGCTTGGTATTCTGCGACTTCTGGTCCAGCCCATGGGTAAAAACTGTGGGTATAAAGTGGAGTTTTGGAGATGCGGGTGACAACACCTTGGCCACGTGCTGGCCTGAAAACAAAATGTTAGTCGGTCACCATCTTAATTTTCTGACCAGGGCGAATTTTGTCGCCAAGCCTCATGTTATTCAGCAGCTGGAACCATTCCTTCTGAAACCGCTCAAAGGGATAGCGCTTCGCCAGGGACGCGACTGTATCGTCGCGTTTTGCGGTGGTGATACGCACTCGTAGCGGCCGGATGTCAGCGGCTTCTTTGGCGCTCAAGCGGCGAAAACTGAACGTGGTGCGCCGAAGTTCGATTGACAACCGTCGGGTTTCCGATGGCTTGGTGATGAAGGCGAAGCGGAAGATCTTCTCGCGATCGCCGCGCATGACGACGAGACGGACATCCCGCAACCCATCTTGTCCTGACACGCGTCCTTGGACCGTCGCGCCCTGCAGGCCGTTAATTTCCAGGCGCTCTGCCCGTTGAAGATCATTCAGATGACGACCCCATGCCTCCCCAACGTAGTTAGTCAGTGACTGCACGCGTTTCGCTTCCTTCGGGTCAGCCATGTCAAAAATAATCCGCGACTTCTCGGGGCCGAAGGCAACCACCTTGCGGGGTGAGTTGAACATGACAAATCCCGGTGGTACCGCGAAGGCGATGCGCAGGTCTGGATGCATAAACGACCGTCCACGGCGCACACCCTGGGAAGGGTCGTCACCAAATATCAGACCATCGATGGCTTTGAGATAAGCCGCTCGGCGGACCTTCGGGTTCTTCACAGTCCGTTCCTTAGCCAGTTTGATAGCCTGCCTAATACGGTCCTCGGTGCGCGGGTGCGTCGACATAATGTTATGACTGACGCTGTTGCGGCCCTGTTCACGGGCTTCCAGGTCACGATGTGCTCGTAGCTTTTTGAAAAAACTGGTCATGCCATCCGGCGAATATCCCGCCCGCGTCATATAGCGGACGCCCAGCATGTCCGCTTCCAGTTCCTGGCCCTGGGAATACTGCTGCAACGCTGCTTGGGCACCGAAGTTGGCCATCCGACCGACCCCGGACGGCACGCCCGCAGCGCTTCCCAACACGCCAAGCACGGTCATGCCGATGTTGGCGGCCATAGCAGAGGAATAACGTTGCGCCGAATGTCGCGCCGTCACATGGCCAATCTCGTGGGCCAGAACGCCAGCCACTTCCGATTCGTTCTCCGCCAGGGCCAGCAAGCCGCGAGTAATATATACATAGCCTCCGGGCAGTGCGAAGGCGTTGACACGATGATCGTTCAACACAGTGAACCGCCATTGAATGTTGGGTAGTTCAGAAAGCGCTGCCAACTGCGACCCTATACGCGCGATGTAAGCGCCGACCTCTATCGCATCGTAGGCACCGCCCAATTCCTTGAGAATCTTGGGATGCTCCTCGGCGCCGATCTCTGCTTCCTTCTCTTTAGACATGAAAGCAGTGAAACTTTGCTGACCGGTGGCTGGATTGGTGGAACAAGCACCAAGGCCCATTATGGCAGCAGCGAAGCCGAACGCGGTCAGAAATTTTGAAAGATTGCTCATCAGTCACACAACGCGTCGATGGAACCGGGATTATGCGGTGCGTGAAATGGACGGGCAAGAGCCACGCTGGTTTTGTGCACCAATTGACCTATGATCCGGATCATGAATGCTCCCCCCCGCGGCGATCGGAATAGAGCCACTACTGGCGTCACGCTCTGGTCTAACTTGCCCGCAAACACGCGCGGGATGCTGTTGATGGCTGTGTTCGCGGGCGTCGTGTCACTGGGACACGTCATCGCCCGCCACTTGAGCCAGGATTTCCACCCCATGCAGGCGGCGTTTTTCCGGACCATCGTGCCGCTGGTGGTACTAACGCCCATCCTAATGCGTCAGGGGCCCGGGTGGTGGCGGACGACCCGGCCAGGCCTGCAGTTCTTTCGCGGTCTTGTCGGCGGTATTTCCATGCTGACCTGGTTCTATGCATTGGCGCTAATCCCCGTGGGTGACGCCACGGCGCTTAGTTTCACGGTGGTGATCTTCGCTTCCATGGGCGCCGTTGTGGTACTTGGCGAGCGCATGGGCGCGCGGCGCTGGGCCGCCATAGCGGTGGGAATCGTCGGCACCTTAATCATACTCCGTCCCGGCACCGACGGATTGAGCGTCGGCGCCCTGGTGGTCTTGATCTCAAGCCTGTTCTGGGCGGCGGCATTGTTGACCGTAAAGGTCCTGGCGCGGACCGATTCTTCGATCACCATTGTCTTTTACTCATCCATCTACTTCACCATCCTGGCCGGAATTCCAGCAGCCTACTACTGGCGGACGCCAGACCCGGAACAGTTCGCCCTCTTTGTGAGCGTGGGGCTATTAGCGACGGTCGCTCAACTGGCCATGACCGGCGCCCTGAAGATCGCTGAAACGGCAGCGATTATGCCAATGGATTTTACCCGGCTCTTGTGGGCAGCCGGGTTGGGTTACATCTGGTTTGGGGAGTTTCCAGATCTCTGGACGTGGGCCGGCGGTGCCATCGTCTTTGCGTCGACCATCTACATCACCTATCGGGAAAACCGCGCCGCGAAGGTGGAACAGGGCGACCACCCTGCAAACGGGCCGCCTCACTAAACGCCGGGTTGTTCCATCGATCGGAGCCTGCGGCCCAATTGCGCCTCGCGGCGGCCGATATAGAGACTGGAGGCGAAAATCACCGCCGCACCAGTCCACGTCCAAACGTCCGAGACCTCGCCGAAGGCCAGCCAGCCCAGAAGGGCGGCGAATGGCAAACGGGCAAAATCGAAGGGCAGGATAGCCGATGCGTCAGCCAAAGACATGGCCTTGACCAAGGTCACATGCGCCAGCGTCGCCACTGGGCCAATCATTGCGATGCCGAGCCAGAGATGGGATGGCGGCGTTTCCCAAACGGTCCAAGCAAGCACGCCGGAAATAGGCAGCAGATAAAGACCCACGTAAAACACCACCTTGGTGGGGTCTTCCGTCCGTGACAGAGATTTTACGATTAGCAGTGTCACCGCCGCACAACCCGCGGCCACTATCACCGCCCAATGAGCGAGGGTCATCTCTATGACGCCTGGTCGGAGGATAATCATGGCGCCTAGAAAACCGACGATAGTGGCGGACCAGCGTCGTATGCGGACAGTCTCGCGCAGAATCAACGCGGCGCCGACAGTGGCGAAGATGGGGGTGACGAAACTTATGGCTACCACATCGGTAATTGGGAT
>DFRF01000209.1:12228-14213 GCA_002378125.1 Rhodospirillaceae bacterium UBA3470
ATAAAGCGCCATGCGATCCGTCTTAAGAACGCCGATACCGTTCTTAAACAACCAGGGCAACATGCACAGCTGGGCTGTGGCCAGTCGGAAGAATACGACCATGTAGGGATGCATGTCGCTAGTCAGATCGCGTGCCAATGCTGCTACACCGGCCATCATGGCACAGGAGAAGATCATCCAGAGAACCCCCTGGATCACGTTGGGGGCGGCGGGCTTGAACATTAGGCGGCGATACTCCCGCATGGGTTCACGGGTACTAGCAGATGCGTGGGCGCGGCGCGGGCCTTTTCCATGGTCAGTTGATGTCCAGGGGGAAAATAGGCCGGCGCAAGTTCTTGTAAGGCAATCGATTGTAGTCCTTTGTGGCCAGCGCACCAGAATCAACAATCAGAATATGGCGGGCGATGGGTGCGAACGCGGCGCGGAAATGATGCATGGATTTGACCGCTACCACGGCCTTCTGAGAAGGATCGATGCCAGCGTGGGTAAAGGTCTCGAGTTCCGTGCACTGAATGCGCTTCGAAGCCACGACGATGTCAACCCCGCCCACGCGAAGCACGGCGGTTGGACCGAGCCGCTGAATGACGCCGCGCCATCGAGGCCCTTGGGCCACATAGGTCCCGTCGGTGACAGCGGCAACCTGGCCGCTCAGTTCCAAAGGCTGTCCGAAGGCCGGGTCAACCTTGCCGCCCATGCGCACCGAAACGTCCGCGCCGACCCCCGCCTTGGTCAGCTGGACTGCAGTTTCCGGGTCGCAGATCATACCAAAGGCCGCCTGCTCCAACCCGGCGTCCAACATGGCCTTGAGCAGGAAAGTTGAGTCCCCATAGGCCCCCGCGCCCGGATTGTCGCTAGCGTCGGCGATGACAACTGGTCCGGCTCCATCGACGAGTGTCGACAGGCGGCCCATTGCCTCTGCCGCGCCGAGGTATTCGTTGGAGTCAAAATGCCGCTGTTCCCAGGCAAAATGCATATAGGCCTCGGCGATAGTCCGGTATCTGGCCGCTGGTCCGTCGCCGGTAACCGCCACCGACGGGCCCACCTCGGGGAAATCGGCGGGGGTGAAACCAGCGTGCAGGCTGACGGTCAGTACACCGGGATCTTTTCCCTCTAGAGCCTCGGCCCGGGCCAAGAGCTGAGTCATGGGGTTGTCGACGGTTGTACGACCGTGATCCAACCCAACCAGCATGTTGCGCCGCGCCAGGTGCACGCGGGGGACGACCTCGCCCTTCATCGTCCGGTCCAGAATCCTCGACGCGCGCGCTGCAGTCGCCACCTGGTCCGTGTGCGGATAGGTGCGGAACGCACAGATGATGTTGGCGTGCCGCGCCATCAGGCGGGTCACGTTGGCATGCAGGTCCAAGGTAATAGCGATTGGTATGTCGGGACCGACGATATCGCGCAATTCCTGCAGCAACACGCCTTCCGCGTCGGCATGGTCCACCGTCGTCATGGCCCCGTGCAGCGCAAGCACGATGCCGTCAAAGGGGCCTTGGGTCTGAGCGGCTTCAAAGATGGCGCCAGCACCCACATCCCAGACCTCTCGCTCTACCGGCCCTGAAGGCGTTGCCCAGCCGGCTACCGTGTGCACAAGATCCCAGTCCGCCTCCTCGGCCACCTGGATGACCCCATTAGGCTCCAGCATGGAGCCGGCGATCGCATCCGGCACGTCGTCGCCAAATGCGAGCACAAAATCCCGGTAGTTCTCAAGGGTAGTGTTCAATTGGCTGAAGGTATTGGTTTCATGGGCAAACAGACCTGTGAGAACACGAAATCCCATGGATTAGCTTTCGGAGGCCAGAACGCCGGAAATGGACCGCGCCGTTTCCATGACCAGGGGTGCGATCTTGGCGCGAGCCTCTTCGGCACTCCATTGCGGCAGATAGACAGGAACTTGAACGGCGGCGACGGCATAACCTTGGCTATCCAGGACCGGCGCAGCGACGCTGATCTCTTGGGGCAGTGCCTGGCCAACACCGAAGCCG
>DFRF01000209.1:14542-31497 GCA_002378125.1 Rhodospirillaceae bacterium UBA3470
AGCCCTGGTCCCGCGCCTCATCAATGCGATCCATGATAGCATCCGCGTCGGTTATCGTGTTTGGTGTCATCGCGCGGCGTTCCGAGGCGGCGATAATCGACGCTACCTCGTTTGCGGGGCGGAACGCGAGGATTGCCATGCCGCCCGACGTACTTGAGGCAGGCATGCGCCGGCCTGGCACGGTTGCCGGATAGCTGGCCCGGCTGTGGGGAATGCGCACAGTGTAGATAATGTTCGTGTCAATCATCTCACAAAGGTTGACCGTGGTGCCATGGACTTTAGACGCGTTGATTAGACGCACAACGGCGATCTCCGCCAGCCGGTTCTGGTGAAGGAAGGTATAGGAAAAATCCATCAGGCGCGACGCGGGCCGATAACGGCGGCTACGCGCATCCTTCTCTAGGTACCCCAACTGATGAAGCGTATTGGTGAACCGTTGCGCGGCGCTTTTGTCCAAGCCCGTGCGGAGCGCAATCTCGGTGAGGCCCAAATCGCCCGGCGCTTCTCGAAAAGCTTCCAGCACGCGAAACCCCTTTTCCAAGGAGCTGACGAACAGCGTTCCCGCCTTATTTTGTTCGCCGCCGCCGCTGAAAGTTGGTTTTGAGTGTAGGCTGCCGTCCATGCCCGATCCAAACCCTTGACCCGAATATATCACAGACTTAAAATATTAAAAAGCAATATAAAATATTACAGTATAATACAATCTGCAAGGCAAATGGGGCCATCGGCCGACACATTCTAACAATGACAGAAAATCCATGGACACGTGCCATGGTTCCGGTGGATCATGGGGTATGGGCATCTATTCTTGGACGCTCGATTGGTTCAAATGAAAGCCATAAAGATTTTCGAAATGAAAACAATTGGAGGAACATTCCGAATGAAACGTTCAATTATGACAGTGGCCGCCACCGCCGCTCTGGTTTCCTTGGGAGCCCAGGACGCGATGGCCGGCAAGGCGAATGATAC
This sequence comes from Rhodospirillaceae bacterium UBA3470, assembly GCA_002378125.1. Lineage (GTDB taxonomy): Bacteria > Pseudomonadota > Alphaproteobacteria > Rhodospirillales > Casp-alpha2 > UBA3470. The sequence continues at coordinate 15,512 of DFRF01000209.1, forward strand.
GCTGAACTGGTCGACTACCCGCGAGGTGGACGTCGCACTGCCGTTCTACAACAACGTCCGCGAAATGGTGATCATGCAGCGTCACACCTGGGATAACCTTCTCTATCGCGACACCAAGACGTTCGAATACAAGCCTTTGCTGGCGACGTCTTACAAGTGGGTCGACGACAAGACGCTGGAATTCAAGATCCGTAAGGGCGTGAAATTCCATAATGGCGCGAGCTTTAGTGCGGACGACGTAGTTAAAACCTACAACCACGTGTCAGCCAAGGACTCAGGTGTGCTGACAAAACGCAACGTAAGTTGGATCGATCGGGCCGAAAAGGTCGATGCCGATACAGTCCGCGTTTACCTTAAAAAGACCTTCCCGGCGGCTCTTGAGTATGTTTCTGGTCCCATGGCAATTTTCCCAAAAGATATTTGGGCGACTGCTAAGAAAAATGCCAAGGGAAAACCTGACTATGGAACCGTAGCGCCGATTGGGACTGGTCCATACAAGACTACCAAAGTGGTCGCGGGCGAATCTGTAGCTATGGAAAAGAATGCGGACTACTGGAAAGGCTCGCCAAAAGGCTCGCCCTCAATCGGCAAAATCATGTTCCGTACGATCTCCGATCCAGAAGCACAAATTGCAGAACTCCTGTCTGGCTCAATAGACTGGATCTGGGACGTGCCGAAAGACAAGGCCGAGCAACTCAAACTCATTGGCACCAATAAAGTGATGAATGTGCCGACCATGAGGATTAGCTATATCACAATGGATAGGGCCGGTCGCTCAGGCAAAGGGAAGGAGAACCCCTTCTACAATAAGAAGGTTCGCCAAGCCGTAGCACACGCAATTGACCGCAACGCCATCGCCAAAGAATTGGTTGGCGGAGCGTCGCAGGTCATCCACTCAGCGTGCTTCCCGACCCAATTCGGCTGCACACAGGACGTGCCGCAATACGCCTACGACCCGGCGAAAGCGAAGAAGCTCCTCGCTGAAGCGGGCTATCCAAACGGCTTCTCTACTGAAATCATGGCCTACCGTCAGCGTGAGTATACAGAGGCTGTCATGGGTTACCTGGATAAGGTCGGCATCAAGTCTAATCTGAAGTACATGCAGTACAAAGCACTCCGCGGCATCGTATGGGACGGCAAGGCGCCGTTCCACCACATGACTTGGGGGTCGTATTCCATGAACGACGTCTCGGCGATTACATCCCACTTCTTCAAGCATGGCCGTGACGACTATTGCCGCGACGACGACGTCAAAGCTGCGCTTGAGACCGGCGACAGTAATATCGACCCAAAAGTCCGCAAGGCCGCTTACAAGAAGGCTTTGTCAAAACTTTCAGGTGAGTTGTGCTGGCTACCTATGTTTACCTACGCCAAGTATTACGCCTTCTCTCACGACCTCGACTTCAATCCAACCGCAGACGAAATTCCGCGGTTCTTCACGGCGAAGTGGAAGTAACACACTGAAGACTGATGCGGCCCCGGTCATTTTCGGCTGGGGCCGTGTCATTAACTCCTCTTAGAAGCGCCGAACGAGGAAGCGGGACATGTTGCTCTATGCATTGAAAAGATTCGGTGTCGCTATTTTGGTGGCAATCTCCGTCTCCATTGTGACTTTCTCCCTACTACACGTGTCCGGTGACCCCGCCGCCGCCATGGCCGGCGAAAGCGCGTCGGAAGAGGATATTGAATACGTACGCAAGCATTACGGTTTCGACCGCCCGCTCGCAGTCCAATACGTCGATTGGGCGTCCAAGGCTATTAAGGGGGACTTCGGCCAATCCATTTATCTGAAGCGTCCCGTTGCCGGGATCCTGGCCGAGCGCGCGCCAGTGACCATGACCCTCGGCGCATTGTCTCTGACCTTTGCACTTGTTCTAGCGATCCCGCTAGGTGTGCTCGCGGCGATGTTCCCAAATACGATCATCGACCGGTTCGCATTAACCATCGCAGTCATCGGTCAGGCACTACCCAACTTTTTCTTTGCACTTATTATGATCATCTTGTTTGGCGTCTGGCTTCGATGGCTGCCCATTTCTGGTCACGCATCTTGGCTCAACTTCATCATGCCGTCCATTGCACTTGGCTACTACGCAACACCGGCGATCATGCGTCTGACTCGTGCCGGAATGATGGACGTACTGTCATCTGACTACATCCGGACAGCGCGTGCGAAGGGTCTTAAACCACGCGTAGTGCTTTTCAAGCACGCGCTCAGAAACGCAATTATTCCCGTGGTCTCGTTCTCTGCAGTTCAGCTAGGCTTTATGCTAGGGGGGTCAATAATTATTGAGTCGATTTTCTCCCTTAACGGCCTCGGCAGCCTAGCCTGGCAATCAATCCAACGCTCCGACTTCGAGGTCATGCAAGCAATCGTGCTAACCATCGCTTGTTTCTATATCCTGCTGACGTTCCTGGCCGACTTGTTGAACGCGTATCTCGATCCGCGTATCCGGGTCGCCTGAGGAGGAAACGAGACATGGCAAACGGAACCATCGCCAAGAAACTGCCGTCGGCAGATCAGATATTAGAGCCGTCGCCCTTCCAATTGATGATGCGCCGCGTATTGGGGCATGCCGGGATGACCTTTGGCGGTGGGGTGCTAATCCTGATCTTCGCGGCCGCGCTCTTCGCCCCTATTTTGTCGCCGCACGATCCCTACACCCAGGACCTGACCAAACGGTTCTTGGATCCCGTTTGGGGCGCAACGGGCTCATGGGAACATCCTCTCGGCACCGATAAGTTCGGCCGTGACTATCTGTCGCGCATGATGTTTGGTGCTCGGACGTCTCTGCTAATTGGGTTCTCCGCAATGCTGATATCCGGGATCCTTGGCACTGCATTGGGCGTTGCGGCAGGCTACTTCGGCGGCCGTGTCGACATCGTAATCACATTCATCATCACGACCCGCCTCGCTATGCCAGTAATCTTGGTGGCCTTGGTGGTTGTCGCCCTAATTGGCAGTTCGCTGACTATCGTTATCTGGGTGCTGGGGCTGCTCATCTGGGACCGCTTCGCCGTGGTCATGCGGGCCGCCACACAACAGGCCCGAAATATGGATTACGTGGCCGCCGCCAAAGCCCTGGGATGCTCCACGTTCCGCATCGTTCTTACGGAGATTATGCCAAACGTGGCCAACGCACTGATCGTAGTGGCAACCCTGGAGGTGGCGCATGCCATCTTCTTAGAGGCATCATTGTCATTTTTAGGCCTAGGCGTTCAACCGCCAACGCCAAGCTGGGGCCTTATGGTTTCGGAAGGCAAGGGTATGATGTTTTTCAAGGCCTGGGTGATTGCCATTCCTGGGACCGCCCTATTCATGCTGATGTTGTGTATCAACTTGCTCGGCGACGGCATCCGCGATGTCACCGCGCCAGAGAACAGAAACTAAATTACAAAAGACCAGATTAGGGACCACGATATCGCTATGGCCGAACGTATCCTGACCGTCGACAATTTAAAAATCGATATACCCGTGCCTGCAGGCATGTTGCATGCCGTGCAGGGCGTCAGCTTCAAGGTCGACCGAGGAGAAACACTCTGCATTGTCGGTGAATCGGGGTGCGGAAAATCGCTGACGTCACTGGCTATCATGGATCTATTGCCAGGCAAAGCCATTCGTACGGCGACCACATTAGAGTTGGACAACGAGAACGTCCTCGACATCACCGAAGACAAGATGGCGGACATTCGCGGCAACCGCATGGGCATGATCTTCCAGGAACCGATGACTTCCCTGAACCCGGCCTACACCATAGGCAACCAGATGGAAGAAACCCTGATACGCCATCGCAAGGCTAGCAGGGAAGAAGCCCGGGACCGGGCCGTGTTCCTTCTGGAGAAGGTTGGCATCACGGCGGCACGCTCGCGACTCCGACAGTATCCACACCAGCTTTCAGGCGGTCTCCGACAGCGGGTAATGATCGCCATGACCCTGATGTGCGGCCCGGACCTTATTATCGCCGACGAACCAACGACTGCCTTGGACGTAACTATTCAGGCGCAGATCCTCCTGCTGCTCGCGGAGCTACAGAAAGAGTTCAATATGGGTCTAATCCTAATCACCCACGACCTCGGTGTTGTTGCGCGCGTCGCCGATCGGGTCGCCGTCATGTACGCCGGCCAGATCGTCGAACAAGGTAGCGCCAAGCAGGTTTTTGAGAACCCAACCCATCCGTATACACAGGGGCTTTTAGAATGCATCCCCATTCCAGGCAAAACGGCGCGAGGCAGCCATCTGGGCTCCATTCCTGGGATCGTGCCTTCTTTGATCGGGGAAATGAATTGCTGTCATTTTGCCGAACGATGCTCCTACGCCTCCAACCACTGTCATTCGGCGGTGGTCGACCTTCGGCCCGGCTTCACAAATGCCCATGACTACCGTTGCGTAATGAGCCCCGAGCAATGTGCTGACAACCTCAAGCAAAAGGTGCCCGCATGAGCAACGTCATTATTCAAGCGACGGACGTCACCAAGACGTTCATGATTTCCGGCGGCTTCTTCCAGGGCAAACGGCCCCTGCACGCGGTCAACGGGGTCGACTTGACGGTCAACCAGGGCGACGTAGTCGCACTGGTCGGTGAGTCGGGTTGTGGCAAGACCACGCTGGCGAGGATGATCCTGGGCCTCGAGCCCCTCACCAGCGGGAGTGTCGAAGTGGACAGCAAGCCACTCTCGGGACAGAACCGCTTGGACGTGGCGAAACTGCTACAACCAATCTTCCAGGATCCCTATTCGTCCCTGAACCCCCGAAAGTCCATTGGCTCGATCATCACGCTGCCCCTGAAGGTGCAGGGTGACCAGAACCCGGACACCTGGCGCCGCCGGGCAGAGGAAATGATGGAACTGGTTGGCCTGCCGCGCCGCGTGTTCCAGAACTACCCGAGCCAGCTTTCGGGTGGTCAACGTCAGCGTGTCGCTATCGCCCGGGCTCTGATAAACCGACCACGCGTGGTGATCTGTGACGAACCAACCTCGGCGTTGGACGTCTCCGTACAGTCACAGATCCTAAACCTGTTACAAGATCTCCGGAGTGAACTGAACCTCACCTACGTGATCATTTCTCACAACCTGGCCGTAGTCGAACACATCGCGACTAAGGTGGCCGTCATGTATCTGGGCCGTATCGTTGAAGAGGCCGACACGGAAACACTGTTCACCAAACCGCAGCACCCCTACACGGAGGCCCTGTTGAGTTCTGTTCTGACCCCGGACCCAAACCTGGACGTTCCGGACACGCATCTGGGTGCAGCCTACCCGAACCCGGTGGAGCCACCGTCGGGCTGCACCTTCCATCCGCGCTGCGCCAAGGTCATGGATCATTGTTCCACCCGCTCACCAAAGGCCATTCCCACGTCGGAGGGAAGCGTGGAATGCCATCTATATGACAAGGCACAAGGTGCAGCGGCATGAGTCGCGCGGCAGCCATCGAAGGGATCGAAGAATATTTTGACTCCGGCGCGTATGTCGAAGAGTTATCAGCCAGGATTGCCATTCCATCGGAAAGCCAGAAGGACGATAGCCAAGCCGACTTGCAGCGTTATCTAAATGAAGCCATCCAGCCCGCCTTCGAAGCCATGGACTTCAGTTGCGAAGTTTTCGAGAACCCCGTCGCAGGGAAGGGGCCCATCCTTCTGGCTAGCCGCAACGAGGACGATAATCTGCCGACCGTACTGGGTTACGGCCACGGCGACGTGGTGCGGGGGCTTGAGGATCAGTGGCATGAGGGGCTGAACCCTTGGGTCACAAAGCAGGATGGCGATAAGCTCTACGGCCGCGGCACCGCCGATAACAAGGGCCAGCATACCATCAACATGGCAGCTATTCGCCAGGTCCTAAACGTCCGCGGACGGCTAGGTTTCAACGCCAAGTTCATGGTCGAAATGGGCGAGGAGAACGGCTCGCCTGGCATATTCGAAGTGGTGGAGGCTAATCTGGAGAAGTTTGCCGCTGATGTCTTCATCGCCTCAGACGGGCCCCGGGTGGCGCCGGATCGGCCGACCATATTTCTGGGCGCGCGGGGCGCCAGAAACTTTGATCTGGTCCTGAAATACCGCGAAGGCGGTCACCACTCAGGTAATTGGGGCGGGTTGTTGACCAATCCAGGTATCGTGCTCTCCCACGCCATTAAATCCATCATCTCACCCACCGGCCAAATCCTAATCAAGGAATGGCTGCCGCCGCCCATGTCGGCCGCGGTGCGTAACGCACTAGCTGACATCGAAATTAGCGGCGGCACCGACGCACCAGACATCGACCCAGACTGGGGAGAGCCTGGCCTTTCGCCTGTCGAACAGGTCTATGCCTGGAATAGCTTCGAGGTGCTGGCCTATCGCACGGGCAACCCGCGCCAACCTGTGAACGCTGTGCCGCCAGAAGCCCGGGCTCATTGCCAACTCCGCTTCATCGCCGGTACAGATCGGGACAACATCCTTCCGGCGCTCCGGAAACATCTCGACGACCACGGTTTCGAGGCGGTTCAGATCGAGCCACCCCCACCCGAAAACGCCATAGACTTCAACGCCAGCGCAACGCCTCCGGATAACCCCTGGGCCGCATGGACAGCAGACGCCATGGCCCGAACCACGGGCAAGAAGACCGCCGTGATCCCGAGCCTCGGCGGCTCCATCTGCAACGACCTGTTCAATGTGACGCTGGGCCTGCCATCCATCTGGATTCCGCATTCCTATTCGGCCTGCTCACAGCACGCCCCGAACGAACACATCCTCCTGTCCGAGGCCCGCGAAGCGCTGACCATTATGGCCGGCGTTTATTGGGACCTGGGCGAGCCCGGGACTCCTGGGAAAAAGGCCCATTGAAATGACCCGCGATGCCGTCATCGCCCGCGCCCATGCCTACTTTGACGATGCGGGCGGTTATTGGACTGACCTAGCGCGACGCGTTGCCATTCCAACCGAATGCCAGAAGCCCGAACGATTACCCGTGCTCTATCAATACCTGGAAGACGAAATGCGCCCGTGCTTCGAGGCCATAGGGTATACCTGCCAGGTCTATGACAACCCCATGGAAGGTATGGGCCCCGCACTTCTGGCGACCCGGACCGAGGACAAGAGCCTGCCGACAATTCTAGGCTACGGTCATGGTGATGTGGTCCGCGGCCACGAAGGCCGTTGGGCCGAGGATCGAGACCCTTGGAAGCTCACGCGCGATGGGGACAAGGTGTACGGGCGCGGCACCGCCGACAACAAAGGTCAGCATTCGGTTCATATGGGTGCACTAAAGTCGGTGATCGAGGAACGCGGACACCTAGGTTTCAATTCCAAGTTTATCATCGAAACTGGCGAAGAAAACGGATCCTGGGGCTTCAAAGATATGGTCGCGCTCCACAAGGACGATTTCGCTGCCGACTTTTACTTTGCCTCCGACGGGCCACGCGTCGACATGGCCAAGCCAAACCTGACGTTAGGCTGCAGGGGAACACGAAACTTCGATCTGGTCCTTGATATGCGCGAGGGCGGGCATCATTCCGGGAACTGGGGCGGGTTACTGGCGAACCCGGGCGTCATCCTCGGTAACGCCATCGCTACCATCGCCGACGTCAATGGCAAAATCCTTGTTGACGGCTGGCGACCGCCACCGATCAGCAACTCCGTTCGCGACGCTCTCAAGGACGTGAAGCGCGAGGGCGGCCCAAACGCTCCTAAAATCAACACGGAATGGGGAGAGCCGGGCCTCACAGAGGCTGAGAAAGTCTACGCCTGGAACACCTTCGAAGTCCTCGCCTTCGTCACCGGCAACCCGGACAAGCCCGTCAACGCCGTGCCGCCGCGAGCCCATGCGAACTGTCAACTCCGTTATGTGGTCGGTACAGATCCCGAGCTCATCCTGCCAGCGCTACGCCGACACCTGGATGGTCAGGGCTATCCCATGATCGAGATTCACGAGCCGCCGGCGGAAAACTCGGGCCGCTTCAACGCCGCTCGCACGGACCCAGACCACCCCTGGGCCAGCTGGATGAAAGCCACGGTGCAACGCATGACCGGCGAACCTACCGCCATACTTCCCAATTCCGGGGGCTCAATCTGTAACGATGTGTTCCAAGACGTGCTGGGCATTCCGTTCGTGTGGATGCCCTTGAGCTATACCGGCTGCTCGCAGCACGCGCCCAACGAACACATCCTGTGGTCCCTAACCCGTGAGGGCATGGGCCTTGTAACCGGGATCTATTGGGACTTGGGCGACCCCGAGACTGCGTACCGGCCGTGAGCGATCCTTGTGACCTGAGCGCTACGCGCGCACGCCAACTGATCGGAACGGGAGAATTATCGCCGGAGGATCTACTGGAATCGTGCATCGCTCGCGTGGACGCGGCCAACCCCGCCATCAATGCCATCGTCGCCACAGATTTCGAGCGCGCGCGCCGAGACGCCGTGGCAGCGGCTCAGGCGGTTCGCGACGGCGCTGAGCTGGGCCCCTTACACGGCCTGCCCGTCGGCATCAAGGACCTGAACGCCACAGAAGGCCTCCGCACCACCTGGGGATCCCTACTTCACGCCGACCACGTCCCAAAGAGGGACGAACCCATGGTCACCCGGCTTCGCCATGCGGGCGCCATCATCGCAGCGAAGACCAATACGCCCGAGTTTGGCGCCGGTACGCACACCACCAACAAGGTCTACGGACCAACGCACAATCCCTTTGACCTGAACCGAACATCAGGTGGTTCCTCGGGCGGCTCAGGAGCGGCGTTGGCGACAGGCATGCTGCCCCTGGCGCACGGTTCGGACACGGGCGGCAGCCTCCGGAATCCTGCAACGTGGTGCGGGGTCGTAGGTTTCCGTCCGACACCAGGCCTGGTGCCGCGGGAGAGCCGGCCGCTGAACTTTTCTCACTTCAGCGTTCAAGGCCCCATGGCCCGGTCGGTTGCTGATGTGGCGTTGATGATGGCGGGCCTGGTGGCTGACGCAGATCGTGACCCACTGACCGGCCCATGTGACCCCTCCGCTTTCCTGGATCTAGAACCCTTCGATCTCGGGATTGTGCGAGCCGCCTGGACAGAAGACTTCGGCGGCGTCGCGCCTGTGGACAACAACATCCGCGCCTGCTTTCAGGCTGTGATCGGAAAGCTTGGTAACTCTTTCGGCACCATATCGGCGGACGATCCGGACTTTGCCGACGCCGGGGACTGCTTCTGGACGCTCCGTTGCGTCAACTACCTGGCATCCCACACGAAACGCTATGAGACCCACGGCGAAAAACTATCGCCAAACATCATCGCCAACATCGAGGACGGCCGAAAGATGAGCCTGGCCGACGTAGCCGAGGCGGAAGTACAATGGCGTCGTATCTACACGACCTTTCAGGACTATTTCGAAGACAAGGATGTGCTAATCGTGCCAGGAAACGCTGTGCCGGCGTTCCTCATCGAAGACGGCATTCCGAAGGAAGTGAACGGCCAGCCCATGGCCAACTACATGGGGGCATCGCTGATCAGATCTGCACTGACGCTGACCGGGCACCCGGTGCTGGCCTTGCCCTGCGGCCTTGATCACTTGGGCCTTCCCTTTGGCGTGCAGTTGGTCGGCAAGCGGCGCGGTGATGTCGAGTTGCTGCGCATCGCGATGGCCTTGGAAACAGAGTTTGCAAACATCCCGGGCCTGGAACGCCCCGTGCCTAATCTGGAGGACTTGACAACATGACCGAGCTTTGCGATCTCACCGCCACGGAGGCGCGCCGGCGCATCGGAACCAAGGAAATCTCCCCTGTCGAGCTGTTGGAGGCCTGCATTACGCGCACAGAGGCAGTTAACCCAACAGTAAACTCCATGGTCACCACTTGTTATGACCGGGCCCGCGCCGAAGCCAAGGTCGCGGAGAAACAGGCTCTGGGCGGCGAACCACTCGGCCTTCTACACGGGCTACCCTTTGGGTCCAAGGACCTGGAAAGCACGGGCGGCGTGCGTACGACCATGGGATCGCAGCTATTCGCGGACAATGTGCCTGACCAAGACCAGGGCTCCATCGCCGAAATTCGGGCCAACGGCGGTATTCTCATCGGCAAGACCAACACGCCAGAGTTCGGCGCCGGCGCCAACACCCGCAACCTGGTGTTTGGCGCCACAGGAAACCCCTTTGATCCAGAAATGTCCTGCGCCGGATCCTCCGGCGGCTCAGCCGTGTCCCTGGCCACGGGCATGGTGCCGTTGGCTACGGGATCCGATTACGGCGGGAGCCTCCGGACGCCTGCCTCCTTCTGCGGTGTCGTCGGCTTCCGCCCCTCGCCAGGCGTGGTGCCTAACGAACTCCGGTCCGTGGGCCTCAATCCCTTCTCGGTCCTCGGCCCCATGGGCCGCACGGTGGCCGACGCGGCACTGCTGCTCTCGGCTATGATCGACGACGATCCGCGCGATCCCTTCGGTAGCGGTATCGACCCGGAGCTGGCGGAGCCCCTGCAACCGGCTGACTTAGCAAGCCTGCGCGTCGCCATCTCCGAGGACCTCGGTGTCGCTCCCCTGGACAACGATATCCGCGAATGCTTCCGGCGGAAGACCGACACCATCCGCCACATCTTTACCGATGCTCAGGACCACGATCCGCCCTTCGACGACGACCTGCACCGCGCCTTTGAAGTGCTGCGCTGCGTTAACTATCTCTCGGCCCACGGCGAAAAGGTCGAGAACCATCGCGACCTCTTGACGCCCAACGTAGTCGCCAACGTCGACATGGCCGCCAACTTCACCATGACCGACGTGGCTTGGGCCCATGCAAAACAGACGTCGCTTTATAAGGGTTACATCGAAATGTTCAACGAGGCGGAACTATTGTTGAGCCCAGCCGCAGCGGTCTCGCCTTTCCCACACGCCCAATGGTATCCGGAAGAGATTAACGGCGAGAAACTGCCCAATTATATGCGCTGGATGTCGCCGGCCTATGCGCTAACCATGGCCACGCCGGCGAGCTGCGTGATCCCCTTCGGCACCGACTCTAAAGGCTTCCCCATGGGCCTGCAGATCAGTGCCCCAAACGGCTCGGACCATTTGGTCCTGGCCGCCGCGGCTGCGTTGGAAAGCGTGCTCGCGTCGAACCCAGAAACCGCCCGGCCCCTGCCAAACATCCAAGCCCTGAAGGCCTAGACCATGTCCAAGCACCTGTTTACAGCATGCCTCGGAACGGAGACGCATACCTGGGCGCCCTTACCTACGGATATCCCCGCGTTCGAAGCCACCTACCTCGTCCGCGACGGGGAACACCCCGAGGCGGTCAACATGTTCGGCGTGCCCCTACAAATTTGGAAACGTCGGGCCGAGGCCAAAGGCTGGCGGGTGAGCGAAGGCTTGTGCGCCTTCGCGACGCCATCGGGCCTAACCAACAAAGCAACTCACGAAGCCCTCCGTGACGAGATACTAGACAAGCTCGGCGCCGCCATGCCGGTGGACGGGGTGATGCTATCGCTACACGGCGCCATGGTGGCGCACGGTTATGACGACTGCGAAGAGGATTTGGTACTCGGCATCCGGTCAATCGTCGGGCCTAACGTGCCTATCACCTGCGAGCTCGATCTACATTGCCACCTAAGCCGCGCCTTCGTCGAAAACGTGACCGCCTTCGTAATATACAAAGAATACCCACACATCGATTTTGCCGACCGGGCGGAAGAGGTATGGGCCCTCATGGAGGGCGTGCTGGAGAACCGTATCAATCCGCAGATTTCCATCCACGACTGCCGCATGATCGGCCTCTACCACACGACCCGCGAACCCATGCAGGGATTCGTGCAGCGCATGCGCGATTTGGAGGGCACGGGCACTGTGCTGTCCGTTTCCCTTGGCCATGGGTTCCCCTGGGCGAATATCCCCCACGTTGGCACCCGCACTGTAGTCATCACTGATGACAACCGGAAGGCGGGCGACGAACTCGCTAAGCAGCTGGGCAATGAGCTCTGGGAACTTCGCGACGAAATCACGCCGCCTTTCATCGAATTGGATGACGCCATCGACCGCGCCCTCAAAGTGGACAGTGGGCCCGTGGTCTTCGCCGATATTGCCGACAACCCAGGCGGGGGCGGAGCTGGAGATTCCACGTTCATCGCGCACGCCCTCCTGGCACGAGGGGTCGAGAATTGCGCCGTTGGTGGTATTTGGGATCCCGCGGCGGTAGCCATCTGCCAAAGCGCCGGCATCGGCGCGACCCTTGATCTTCGTCTTGGCGGGAAGGCCGGGCCGTGGTCAGGTCCGCCGCTGGACATGAAGGCCACCGTGCGCGCCGTATACGATAACCTTATGATCCAGGGTCTCGGCAATTCCAAACGCCGGTTGGGTGATACAGTGATGATTACTGCCAACGGCATCGAATATGTGGTTCACACGAACCGTAGCCAGAACGTCCATCCCAGCACTTTTACAGAAGCCGGGATCGATTTCATGGCCAAAAAAGTTTTGGTAGTCAAATCCATGCAACATTTTTATTCCAACTACGCCGCCATTTCCGATCATGTTTATTATGTCTCCACCCCGGGCGTCGTCGATCATGAGATCACGCGCCTACCCCTGGAGCGCGCTGCGCGACCAGCCTGGCCGATGGATGATGACCCCTGGTCCACCGACGCAAACCGCGCCTGGTAGGAAGCATACGTCGTGACCCGTATCCTCATCGCCGGCTTCAAGCACGAAAGCAACACCTTCAGCGCCGTGCCGACGGACCTGGACGCCTATCGGGCTCGTGCCCTGTATTACGGCGACGCGATTGCGAAACAGATGCGCGGCACCAAAACCGAGCCGGCCGCTTTTCTGGATTTTTGCGCTGCTGAAGGCTGGCAGGCGGTGACACCCATCTACGGCGATGCATCGCCTGGCGGCGCCGTGACCGAAATAACCTTCAATCATTTTGCCAACACCATCTGCGATGCGGCGATTGACCAGGGCCCTTTTGACGCGGTGATGTTGTCGCTGCATGGGGCCATGGCCTGCGAACACACAGAGGACGGCGAAGGGGAATTATTAGCCCGGCTGCGAGCCGCCATCGGGCCGGAGGTGCCCGTGGCCATCACCTTGGACCTTCACGCTAATGTCACCGATCGCATGGCAGAATTGGCAAACATCGTTGTCGCCTATCGGACCTACCCGCACGTGGACCAGGTAGAGATCGCCACCCAGGCCGCTGGCCTGATCAAGCGGGCTCTGACCGGTGAAATCAAGCCCACGTCCCACGTCCGGCGCGGAGCCATGCTGGAAGGCGTCGACAGTGGCCGCACCACAGCCCCAGGCCCCATGACCGAGGCCCTGCACAGCGCTGATCTCCTGCTTGAGAAACCGGGCGTCCTGGCGACCAGCGTCTGCGCCGGCTTCGCCAAGGCCGACACCCATGACACGGGTCCCTCGGCCATTGTTGTTGGTAACGGGAGCGACGCGCGGTTCGGCGTGATGGCGGAAAAACTCATGGAACAGGTTTGGGAAAGTCGCCACCGCCGCACCGTCGAAACCGTGCCCATCGACGCGGCCATCAACCGGGCGAAAACCGCAGTCGGCATCGGCGGCCCCCTGGTGCTAGCCGACTTCGCCGACAACCCTGGTGGAGGTGGGTACGGAGACGCCACGAACCTGTTACGCGCCATGATCGAGGCGGACCTCCGGGACGCAGCTTTCGCCAACATCTGCGATCCGGCGGCAGCGCAGATCTGCTGGGAGAACGGCCTTGGCTCCATCGTGCATCTGGACCTGGGCGGCAAGATCGATCCCCGTTACGGCGCACCCATCGCCGTTCGCGGCACGGTGACGGCCCTCACCAAGGGGCAGTTTACCCTGAAGGGGCCCATGGCCGCCGGCGTGCATATCGACATGGGACCAACGGCGGTCTTGAAGGTCGGCGGGATTGAGGTCGTGGTCGCTTCAGAACGCTTTCAGGCTCACGACATCATGTACTTCCAGCACGCGCGCATCGACGTGACCCAGAAAAAGGTCATCGTGGTCAAATCGTCTCAGCATTTCCGCGCCGCGTTTCAGCCTCTGGCGTCCGACATCATCGTCGTCGACGGCGGAGGCGGTCTCACATCGGGGAACTATAAGGCGCTCACCTACACCAAGGTCCGTCGGCCGATCTTCCCCCTCGACCTCAATTGATCAGCCGGAGCCCCTGATCTCCTCAAGCACGGGCAACAGATGATCGCGGAATAGGTCTGGGTTCTCCGACATGGGGAAGTGGCCGATGCCATCCATAATATTCAGCTTCGAGCCCTTGATACGCTCATGTGTGGCGATCGAGCGCTCCGGCGTGCACGAACTATCGTATTCGCCAGACAGCAGATAAACGGGGCATTTAGACGTGTCGATAAGATGTGAGCGATCATCGAAATCGCCGTCATGCCAATAGAAGAAGAGATCACCGCGGAAGATACCGGGCCCGGACTGCATGTAGGACCAAAGTGTTTCCCATCGGTATTCGTCAGGGCTTTGCGGCGCCACTTGGCCGGATACGTAGCCCGCGCAGATCTCGCCGCCATGGACATTGGGCCGATGCAGCCAATCGATGTTGTAGTAAGGCTCCAGCTTGTCCGCCCCCTCCAGAGCAATGACTGCCCTATAGTCATCCGGATGATCCATGGCTAGGTGAAGGACGACGCGGCCGCCCATGGAACAACCCATGACCACCGGATTGTCCACGTCCATGGCAGCGCAGAAGGTGCGCACCAGTTCCTTGTAGCCATCGGTGGTTAGCTCGTAAGTCTCGTTCTCCCAGCCGACGGGCGGGGTCGACTTTCCATGCCACGGCAGATCAAATGCCAGTATCCGAAAATGATCCGTAATTGCCCGGTCACATAGGAGATGACGGAACTGCCGCCCATCAGAACCGGCGGTGTGCAGACAAACCAGCGGTATCCCGTGACCCGCTTCCTCAACATAGATACGGTGATCACGTCCCCCTAAAGGCATGTTGAAATAGCGCCCGACGATTGGCTCATAAATGGGGCCACCGGACGGCGCAGGTCCGGCAAGGCCTACACTATTCTGGGCCACGGGAACTGCCACCGACCCCCGCGGCGCAGCGAACAAGAGTTTGAAGTATAGCAGATTCTGCAATAACTGCGTTAGGTCGCCATCGACCACCGCGTGGCCAGCCGCGATCATGGATAAGAGGTCATGGAAATCGCGCGCCGGCATGGATCTCCAATGCTCGGCCCAGGCCTCGGCCGGCGCGCGAACAGTGAAGACGCCGCTTTCCATGGCCAAGCGCCGTGGCCGCACGTCGACGACGCGGCCCTTCTCAATGGAGATTAGAAAATCATCCACACCGATACCGGCCAGGATATCAATAGTTAACCGCCGCCCACGGTTCAGAAGAGCGGTATTGGCGTTGGCCTGTTCGGCCAGAGTTGTGAACATAGTTGGTGTCCTTCCTCGTTATTCCAACGATATCTTAAGGAGCGAGCCAGGCCTCTTCTAGGGCTCGCCGACGAGAGAAGGTGATGTTGCGTTTCATAATGTCCATGCTGGTGGCGGGAACCATAGCGTGTCGGCTCTGACCGGCACGCCGACGCCCGATGCTGGTTGGCCCGTCTGATCAAAGCCGTTAGGCTGTCGACGAACGACCAGGTCTTTGGAGTAACATGACAGAAACACCCAGACGAACCCTCTGGGGTGTCGGAACGTCGCGGACGCTTAGGGCCCATTGGGCTTTGATCGAACTGGACCTTGATTACGCGACGCAACCGATCCGCACGCGCACCTCAGCCATGGAAGACCCAGCGTTCATGGCCTTGCATCCTAGGGGAAAGATACCGGTCCTGGTGGACGGCGATCTGGTGGTGTCCGAAAGCGCCGCCATCGTGACCTACCTTGCAGAGACCTATGGTAGCGACGCGAACCCCCTGATCCCAGCAGCATACGGGGCCCGGGCCAAGTATTTCGAATGGATGTCCTTCATATCCATGGAGCTGGACGCCACGTCGCTGTATGTGCTGCGCCGACACGTCGACCTTCATGAGACCTACGGCGAGGCACCAGCCGCCAATGATACGGCGCGGGAATATTTCCTGCG
>DFRF01000046.1:0-1880 GCA_002378125.1 Rhodospirillaceae bacterium UBA3470
GAGCCACGGTTGGGCGCCAACGATTTCCGAAAGAAACGCTTCCGATGCCTTATCACCGTGGAGGATATTATTTTCACCGCCTTCCTCGTAGTTGATCACAAATTGGAGAGCAAGCCGCGCGCTTTGTGGCCATTTCGCCTGCGGCGGATTGGCGCCGTAACCGACCATGTCTCGCGGATAGTGTTCGTTATTCACGGGCCGCTCCTACTTTTTCCGCGGTGTCGCATAGGCACCTACCTTGCTGGTCGTGATCCCAGCACCGATGAGGGCTTCCATCATCTTGACCCCGGCGACGACGCCGTCGATCACGGGCACACCGGTCTCTTGTGCCAGCCAAACGGGCAAGTCGGTCATACCGGCACAGCCTAGGATCACGGCTTCGCAGCGGTCCTCAGCGACGGCACGCTCAACCTCCGCCCGTATCTTCTCCCGTGCGTCGCCGCCTTCTTCCTCTAGTGCCAAGACCGGAATATCCGCTGCCCGAACTCGGCGGCACCGGCGCTCCATCCCGTAGCGAAGGGCCAGCTCTTCAATCACGGGCACCGAACGTGGCAGAGTGGTGACGACCGAGAAGCCGGTCGCCACCATGCTTGCCGACAACATGGCCGCTTGGCAAATGCCTATAACGGGGACATTGAGCATGGCCCTAAGCGCATCGACGCCGGTGTCGTCGAAGCAGCCAACGACCACACCGTCAATCTCACCAGCTATAGGTTTAAGCAATTCGACCATTGGCGGGACGACAAAGGCTTCGTCGAAGTATCCTTCGATGCTCGCCATGCCGAACGCTGCTGTTAGGGGCGTCAATCGGACTTGGTCTCCAAGAAACGGCGTCACAACCTCATGCATCCGCATTGTCATAGATTCGGTCGTGTTCGGATTGATCAAGACGATATTCATTGGAACCTAGACCATTCCTTTACCAGCGTCGCTGCCGTGCTGCCGCCTGCGCCGCTCCAAGGCGGCGATGATGGCAAAGCTGATGCCGATGATCAAAAATGAAACCGCCGTCGTCAACGTTCCCAAAGCATAGAGTGTCGGTGTCGTGACCGTAGTCGTCATACCGAAGATTTCCAGCGGTAGCGTATTTCTGCTGCCCACGGATAGCAGCGAGCGGGCAAACTCATCGAAACTTAGCGTGAAGCCGAATAGACCGACGCCGACGAGGCTTGGCCCGATAATCGGAATGATCACGAACCGCAGGACCTGCCAAGGCGTCGCGCCCAGATCCCGGGCGGCTTCTTCATAAGATTTATCGAAGCGGTTGAATATCGCGAACATAATTAAAAGGCCGAAGGGCAAGGTCCAGGTTAGATGCGCCCCCATACCTGATGTGTACCAGCCGGCGTCCAGACCGAGCCTGTCGAACATCAAACCGATGCCGAGCGTGATCAGGATTGAAGGCACGATAAGGCTGGCGACAGTAACGTAGAAGATAGCTCCTGCAAATCGGAAGGGTTTACGGTAGGCAAGCCCCGCCGATAGGGAGATAACCACCGTAAGGATCATGACGATCAGTGCCATGCAGAGGGAACGCAGGAACGATCCCTTGAAATCTCCTACCCGCTGTTCCTTGAACAGTTCGCCGAACCAATGGAAGGAGACACCGTTCATGGGAAAGGTGAGACCGCCGTCCGGTCCCTGGAACGACAGCACAATAATGGCGATCATAGGGCCGTAGAGGAAAAGCACGAACAGGCCGAAAATTACGGCCATGGCGAAATAGGCGGGGCTTCGGGCACTTCGCTTCATGACCCTAGAGTTCCTTGCGGATATTGATGGTCCGCATCAGCATTGCGACCATTACCAGAACCACCATCAGAAGTATTACCGCATCCGCCGCCGCCGCCGGGTACTGAAGTAAGGCTCGCTTGTGATTC
>DFRF01000046.1:2180-2754 GCA_002378125.1 Rhodospirillaceae bacterium UBA3470
GCCGCCGCCGCCGGGTACTGTAGCAGGGCACGCTTATGGTTCATGGCGACGCCGACTGAAGCGCTCTGTCCACCGGACATGGCCTGGACGGTGACGAAATCCCCCATCACCAAGCTGACGACGAAGATCGTGCCGATAGCGATACCTGGCCGACAGAGAGGAATAATGACGTGAGCCAGGACCTGCACTGCGCTCGCGCCTGCGTCCCGCGCCGCCTCCAGCACTGCCTTGTCAATCCGCATCATCGAATTGAATATGGGAACGACCATGAACAGGGTATAGAGGTGCACGAAGGCCAGTATGACGGCGAAATCGGAATACAGGAGCCATTCGATAGGCTGATCAACAAGGCCTAAATTTAAGAGGAATTTATTGACCAGGCCATGCCGACCAAGGACCGGAATCCAAGCGATCATTCGTATAATGTTGGAGGTCCAGAAGGGAATGGTGCAAACGAGAAAAAGAATGACCTGCCATTTGAGCGTGCGAACATGGAACGCAAGAAAATAGGCGATGGCAAAACCGATTATTAGAGTGAAAAACCAGCTCAATGCGGCGAATTTGATCGTATTGA
>DFRF01000200.1 GCA_002378125.1 Rhodospirillaceae bacterium UBA3470
TTGATACGGCGGAGACGGTCGCGAAGCGTTACGGCGTAAGTCGGGAATACCAGGACGAGTATGCGCTACAGAGCCAGATGCGCACGGCCGCGGCGCAACAGGCGGGTAAATTTGACGATGAGATCGTGCCGATGAAGACGATTAAGCTCGTAACGGACAAAGCAACCGGCGAAACGAGCGAGCAAGAAGTCATGATCGAGCAGGATGAATGCAATCGCCCGACAACAAATCTCGAGGGCCTTGCAGGTCTGGCGCCGGTACGCGGCGAGGAATATTTCATCACGGCTGGAAATGCTAGCCAGCTGTCTGATGGTGCATCAGCTGCGGTACTCATGGAGGCTAAGGAGGCTGAGAAGCGTAACCTGGAACCTCTTGGATATTTCCGCGGGTTTGCTGTTGCCGGCCTCGAGCCGGATGAGATGGGCATTGGGCCAATTTACGCGGTGCCAAAATTGCTGGAACGCCATGGCCTGAAGATTGATGACATCGATCTTTGGGAATTGAACGAAGCGTTTGCGGTCCAGGTTCTGTACAGTCGTGACCAGCTCGGCATTCCGAATGAGAATCTGAACGTCAATGGTGGCGCTATTTCGATTGGTCATCCTTATGGCATGAGTGGGGCACGTATGGTTGGCCACGCACTGATCGAGGGCAAACGGCGCGGTGCCAAGAATGTCGTCTGTACCATGTGTGTGGGCGGCGGCATGGGTGCGGCCGGCCTATTCGAGGTCGCTTAGACAACCCTGATTTATCCACCGGTTTGTGGTGGGCTACGTCCTCTTTCGATTACGGGAGAGGGTACGGTGCATACAGACGTATGGAGGCTCGAATGAGCGAAGAACATCTGTTGGAACACGTTGCGGACAAGGTCGCGACGATCACTCTGAACCGGCCGGATGCGTTGAACGCGGTAACACGCGATATGCTGAAAGGCCTCTACGAGAAGGTCGAGCGCCTTGCGGAAGACCCTAGTGTGGGCGCTATTGTATTAACCGGTGCTGGCCGCGCCTTCTGCTCTGGCGGTGATGTCAAGAACATGGCGGCAGGCAAGAACGACGAAGAACCTCTCGACGTTCGTGCAAAGACCCTGCGGGCCCGCATGGAGGTGTCGCGTTTGATCCATGAGATTCCGAAACCCACTATCGCGATGGTGCGCGGTGCGGCGGCCGGTGCGGGAATGTCGATTGCTCTCGCTTGCGATCTAAGGGTGGTGAGCGAGAACGCCCGAATTATCACCGCCTTTGCGAAGGTTGGTCTTTCCGGCGATTTTGGAGGCAGTTGGTTTTTGACACAACTTGTGGGTCCTGCGAAGGCACGTGAACTGTATTTGCTGGCGGATGCCGTCGGTGCGGATGAAGCTTTGTCTCTCGGCATTGTCAACAGGGTCGTCCTTGATGAGAAGTTGGAGGAAGAAACCATGGCGCTGGCCAAACGGTTGGCGGAGGGCCCCGGGGTAACGCTTGGCTACATGAAGAAAAATCTTAATGCGGCGATATCCCAACCATTGTCCCAGTGCCTTGATCTGGAGGCGATGCATCACGCCAGCACTAGCCTGACGGAGGATCACAAGGAAGCAGCGCAAGCCTTCGTCGAGAAGCGGAAACCGGTCTTCCAAGGGCGTTGATATGCTGCGGCTCCGGCAGATTTGCTTGGTTGCCTCGGAAATAGAGAAACCGGTTGATGATCTGACGGCTGTATTCGGGTTAGCGATCTGTCATCACGATCCTGCGGTTGAGAAGTACGGTCTCACTAACGCGCTATTGCCGGTAGGCACTAATTTTCTCGAAGTTGTGGCCCCTTTTCGTGATGGTACGGCGGCGGGCCGCTATCTTGGCCGGCGCGAGGGGGACGGTGGGTATATGGTGATCCTGCAGTGTGATGACGCGGAAACCCGGGCAACCCGAATGGAAGCAATTGGTGTTCGAATAGCGAACCGTTTGGACTACGGCACTTATGTGGGATTGCAGCTTCACCCAAAGGACACCGGGGGGGCAATTCTTGAGACGAGTACAGACCCTCGCAGCGATGCACCTGACGGGCAATGGCATCCTGCTGGTGACGATTGGAAGAAAGCCGTCAGGACCGACGTGACGAAACGTATGAGTGGGGTCGAGGTTCAATCGCCTGAACCACGTGCGCTGGCTGCCCGTTGGTCGGAAGTTCTCAACATTGATGTCAGCGAGAATTCGTCGGGGCAGCCAATGTTACAGCTGGAGAATGCTGTCTTGCGGTTCGTGCCCGTGGAGGACGGCCGTGGCGAAGGTTTGGCTGGGCTCGACCTTGAAGTCGCGGATCCCGAGACAATTCTCCGGAATGCGACCAACCGCGGATGTGCCGTGAATGGTGACATTGTCCAGGTTTGCGGCATTCGCTTCCGGCTTATTTAGAAAGGATTCCAGATGAGCGATGGTGAGAAGCGGCTCGATACCGTGCGCCTGCAGGAAATGGTTCAGGGTTTTTGGCGATCTGGCGCATTGATGGCGGCAGTGGAACTTGGGCTGTTTACGGTCGTCTCAAAAGGGGCGGGAACCTTTTCCGAAGTCGCGACTGCGCTCGATATCACGGAAACTAATGCTGAAAGATTGATGACGGCCTGCGTCACGCTCAAGCTGTTGGAACTGGGCGACGATGGGCGCGTGATTAATGCTCCGGATGTGGAACGCTTCTTGGTTGAGGGTTCTCCCCGCTATGCCGGACCGTGGATGCTGTTCACGAAACCGAGTTGGAACGATTGGGGAATTCTTTCAGAGAAACTCAAGTCAAAGTCAGTCGACAGGCTTGGGAAATACGGTGAGTTTACGGTCGAAAGAGCCCGTGAGTATCACAAGGCGACATATAGCATCGGCATGGGCGCCGGCCGCCGTTTTGCGCGCCATGTTGATCTGTCGAACCGCAAGCGGATGATGGATCTAGGGGGTGGTTCGGGCGCATATAGTATCGTGGCAACCGAGACCTACAATGGCTTAAGGGCCGTCGTATTGGATTTGCCGTCAGTTGCGGTTGTCGCGAGGGAAGTAATAGCTGAGAACGGAGCGTCGGACCGGGTGACAGCGGAAGCTTGCGATTTCACGGCCGATCCATTTCCGACGGATTGCGACGTTGCCGTTATGGCGAGCAATTTGCCGATCTATAGCCGTGATATTGTCGGTCAGGTGGTTCAAAAAACTTTCGATGCGCTGTTGCCTGGCGGAGAGATGCATCTGATTGGGGAAACCCTCGACGATGATCGTCAGGGTCCGGTTGGGCCATCGCTCTGGGGGTTGAGTGAGGCTATTGGGGGCACCACCGGGCTCGCGCACACCAACGCTGATTGTATCGGCTATTTCGAGAATGCGGGCTTTGTCGATGTCTCGGTAAATGAGTTTGTACCGGGCACACTCGCGAGGATTACTGGTATAAAACCCGGCTAGTGTTGCACGGGCAGGACGACAAAGAATATTGTGCCCTTGCCTATTTCCGTTTCGAAGACATTCTGCCCCCCGTGGTGCTCGACGGTTGTCTTGGATATCCACAATCCCAATCCCGTGGCGCCAACGCGGCGTGTAGCGGATGCCGGCCAGGGTGAGTGTTTCGGCATAGCCTTGGTGCTATTCGGGTTTAACGCCGGTTGTGATTTCGAGGCTGTCGGACGGACAAACGAATTGATGATCCGGATCAGTTTCCAAGAAAAAACCATCCGTAATTCGCGCGAAGCTCTCCAATCGGTCTTCGCCGGTGTTTAGTCAATCTGGCGATGGTAGTTGTGGGACGTGTTCCGCCATGCGTTCAAACGTCAATGAATTCTATTCTATTGACTGACGTATTGAGTTACCGCGCTCTGATATTTCAGGGAAGTTTAATTTTAGCGGATTTGGCGACCATAACGTCGGGAACGTGGCCGAACTCGTCCGCTGCGCTGATGTAGCCGTCCAGCAGATCGTTTTGGATCGCAAGCGGGTCGCGTTCTTCAGCATTGCCGTAACCTCCCGCACCGGAGAGACGGATACTGACAACGTCGCCTTTCTCAATCTCTCGGATTTCCTTCGAACCAAGTGGCTCCGCATTCCGGTGC
>DFRF01000060.1 GCA_002378125.1 Rhodospirillaceae bacterium UBA3470
ATGCTACAACCTATCCGATCCGTTTTCTAGTTGCTGAATTCCACTCCCCTTCGTACCTGAGGGATATCCAAACGACGGTAAGCAGACTTGGCCGCAACGTCATACAACGGAATTCGTGAAGTTGCCTTACGGTCGGAACCGATTTTCTGGCACAAACCCTGATACAGAGACGTCACGGGCATTGCGGACCCAAACCTCCCGGTTCGGATGCAGGCCACCGCCTCGGGTCGCGGGAACGGCCGAATGCCGGGCGCGTTGTAAAAGACGCGTGTCCGCAATCCCGCAATTCGGATGAGACCCATCGTTATCAGCGACGGCCTTTTCCCAGGCTGCTTTGCGTTTCGCAAGAATTTTTGGATCGTTGAGCGCCGTGCAGTTCACTTCGTTTGCATTGAGATCAGCAATAATTTCGTCGCCGTCCTCGATGAAGGCGATAGGACCACCCAATGCGGCTTCCGGGCCCACATGGCCGATGACCAATCCGACCGAACCACCGGAGAAGCGGCCATCCGTCATCAGAGCAACCACGATGTCACGTTCCCGGCAAAGCGTGGTAATCCGTGACGTGGAATCAAGCATTTCCGGCATCCCCGGCGCGCCGCCCGGCCCTTCATAACGGACGATTACGATATCATTGTTCTGGAACCTATCTGGGTTCGTGTCGAGAGCTTCGAGCAGGCTGCTTTCCCGCTCGAACACGCGTGCCGTTCCTCGGAACACATTGTTCTCAAGGCCGCCTTCAACGCCGGCAAGCTTCAGGATGGCAGAAAAATCCGGTGACAGGTTGCCGCCGAGAATACGTAGCCCACCGGTCGGCTTGTATGGTGTTTCGACGGAATAGACGACGGTGCCGTCGGCGCGAGGACTTCCCAGGCGGGCCACCTGTTCGGCCAGGGTTTCTCCCGTACAGGTCATCATCGCCCCGTTCAGAAGGCCAGCATCCAAAAGTTCATTCACGATGACTGGGACGCCGCCGATCTGGTCGATGTCGATCATAGAATAGTGCCCGTAGGGCCTTGCATCGGTGATAACGGGTACAACATGCTGAGAGAGGTAGTTGAATTCTTCTGGCGTCATGATCTCTTTCCAGAAATCTACGTATCCAGCGGCGCGGGCGATTTCTGGCGCATGCAAAACGACGTTGGTTGAGCCGCCGATCGCCATGGCGACTATCACCGCGTTGCGTATTGAGTCGCGCTGCACAATGTCGCGTGGCCTGAGGCCTTTGGCCATCATATCTTCCAAGTAGCCGACCAGTTCGGCCGGGAACGTATTGGTGCGGCGTTCGTCGTCGGAGGCGGCGGCGACCATGTGCAGGGGCTGCATGCCAACGACACCAATGAATGTCTGCATGGTGTTGTAAGTGAACATGCCGCCGCAGCTGCCAATCCCCGGACAGGCATGGAAGGCGATATCGAACTGATGGTCTGGATCCGGGTGTCCGGCAACCTGATAAGCGCTCACGATATCTAGTGGCTCGTCGCTGTTTGGGCTTTTGCCTGGGCGGATCGCGCCATCTGACATTATGATCGCCGGTTCGTTGTGCTCTAGGATGGCCGCTAATGTGCCCACTGGCGGCTTGTCACATGCGACGACAGCGATGACGCCGGCAAGTCCGCTAGCCGCCAAGTGTTCGCAAAGGGCGTCGTTGGTCACTTCGCGGCCAATGAGGGAGTAGCGCATCTCCAACGTTCCATTTCGGATGCCGTCCGAAGTCGCAATCGTATACTCGGGCTGAATGAGCCGCAATTTGAGCTGTCCATCTTTGAAACCGATGCGGCTCTTCAACTGCGTGTGGATCGCATTAACCTTCGTGGTTACACCGAGATAACATTGGCTATCGCCTTTCGTGCCCACAACACCGACGGAGGGTTCGTGAATGAGTGCGGGGTCCGTGTCCAATTCACGGGCGATGCCGATGGTTTGCGCCGAACGTCCCGGGTGTCGGTCAATCAGTACGATATTGTTGTTACTCATAGAATCTGCATCTTTGTTCTGTTGGCATAAATGGGATGTTGCAGCCTATACGGCTTTTGCCGATATCCCAATCATTTAGCATTCTCTGGAAGGCGAAGCTCTGTAATGGAGACGATGACGCCGCTGGAGGTTGCGGGACTGGTTATTAGCGATGAGGGTGCCGGATACGTCGCCAATAATTACGTGCAGCGCAGCCGAAAAGAGGCCAAACTTTTGGAAATTCTGAACATCAAGCACGGCGCTGTTTAACGACATTTGGAAGCCTAGCCCCTCAAGCAGGTGATGCTTACTATTTTTTGGGCTGCGGCGTGTTCTTAACCAACCAATGCGCCATATGCGTGCCAAGTGATGCTGTCAGTACGCCAATCCGTTCTACCATTTCGGCGGTTTTCCGATTACAGGCGCTGAACTGCCGTCGGCCGACAGACCGCGCGTTGTCTTCCATTTGATCCAAAAGAAAAGGGGAGAGACCCTTTTTCTCGAAGGCGTGCCGGATGACCTGCATGTGTTGTAGGTAGTCAGCACGTTGGCGTTTGTTGAGAATTCCACACCGGCCGTCGACATCATAGCCAACGATAATTGTGGCGTAGTTGGATAGATCACGCGTTGCTGTCTGCTCGGGCGTTTGGCCCCATGAGGCTGTCCCGACGGAGAGGAAAGCCAAGACGGCCGCCACAACGGCTGCGTTACGAGCCTTTTCGAAGAACATCAATGACCTTTGTTTCGTTTTCATCGCCGTGGCCACTGTCCACCAGAATACGGTATATGCCGCCGGCGACTAAACCAAATTGCGCTTCATGGCCAAATTTTTCAGCCAAACGTAGGCCATATGACGTGTCTTTCAAACGCCATCGCCCGGAAAACACGACATTGTTTTCATGGCCGCCGGCGATCATACGTTCACTGTTCTGGATCACCTGTGGGCTTGCCGCTGCGCCTTTGGATAAGGCATAACCCACGGTATTCATGTTAAGGCCCACTTTTTCGGCGATCAGCAGACCTTCTGCCGCACCGGCGATTTGGACGGAGCCCATGAGATTGACCATTAGCTTGTAAGCGGTTCCGTTGCCGATGGGGCCGAAGTGGATGATTTCAGTGCACAAGGGACCAAGGAACGGACGCGCCCGTTCCAAGTCGGCTTCTTCGGCACCCACGAACAACGTCAACTCGCCTTTCCCGGCCATATGCGGATAGCCCGTTACGGGGCAATCGATATATGTATGGCCCGCCGCCTGAATGACTGCGGAAAGCCTCATGACCCAGTCATGGGACAAGGTCGAGCATTCGACGACGATGGTTCCAGGTTTCAAATCTGCGGCCAAAGCCCCGTCTGAAGCGTCCATCCAGACGTGTTCAGATGCCTCGTCATCCCCAACCATAGCGAACACAACGTCGGCACCCTCGGCGGCATCTCGGGGCGTCATCGCTAAGCACGCACCTTGTTCGACCAATGGCCGCGTTTTCTCGACGGTGCGATTGAACACACTCAGGTTGTGGCCGGCCGCCATCAGTCGCCTAGCCATGCCAACGCCCATCACGCCGGTACCCAGAAATGCAATCCGTGTCATGACAAAGCTCTTAGTCGGCCAGTTCGCACCATACCGGGGTATGGTCCGAGGCCTTTTCGCGACCTCGCGGGGTTTTATCGATTCCCGACGCCACGAGCCTATCCGCCGCTTGCGGCGTGAGTAGAAGATGGTCGATGAGGACGCCATTGTCCTTTTGCCAGGCACCGGCTTTGTAGTCCCAGTAGCTGTAGCGATGCGGCTCAGTATTGTAGGCCCGATAGGCGTCTGTGAGACCCAGATGGACGATGGCGCGGAACTTCTTTCGGCTTTCCGACCTACAAAGCGCGTCGTCGGCGAAGGCTATTGGGTCATAAACATCGTCATCGGTGGGCACGATGTTGTAATCACCGCCGAAAACAATGGCGTCATCAAACGTGAGCAAATCCTGGACGTGGTTATACAGCCGATCCATCCATCCCAGTTTGTAGCGGAACTTTTCATGATTTCCGCCATTTTCGTCCCGTGTGGGATTGCCGTTGGGAAGATATATGGAGGCGACGCGGACGTTGCCGACCATGGCCTCGATGTAACGTGCTTGTTCGTCGGTTTTGTCGCCGGGAAGCGCGGTACGTTCGACCTGGATCGGCGGCTTCGACACGATGGCAACACCGTTGTAGGTTTTTTGACCGGACACGGCGACATTGTAGCCAACTTCACCAATCTCCATGGCAGGGAAGGCTTCTTCGACGCATTTGAGTTCTTGCAGTAACAAGACGTCTGGGGAGAACTCACCAAGCCATTCAAGAACTCGTGGCAGGCGAGCCTTGATTGAGTTGACATTCCAAGTAGCAATTTTCATGGCGGCTCCCTCCGTGCAATTGCGGCATCATCTCGCGGTGCGGCAAGCCTGTAAACACCGGGTGCGAAGAGAAAGGACCTAGAGGGAAAAAGAGGCGCCGCAACCGCAATTGGCCGAAGCGTTGGGGTTCTCAACCTGAAAGAACGAACCGCCAAGCTCGGTCTTGAAATCGACGACCGCCCCTCCCAAAAGACTAAGGGAGACGTCATCGACGACCAATTTCGTGCCATCGGTTTCGAACACGTGGTCATCGTCGTTGGTGTTTGCGTCAAGATCGAACTTGTACTGAAAACCGGAACAGCCGCCACCTAGAACCGCCAACCGGAGCATCAGGTCGTCGTTCCCTTCCATCTGTCGAATCTCAGCCACACGTTTCGCCGCGCTGGTGCTTAGACAGACTTCATTATTGGCTATGGTGCCATCAGGCATTATGCGACCCTTTCCAACGTGGACTGTGATGGTATCACAACCATCTACTTATGTATGTCGAAAAGCGCGGAAGTCAATTCTCCCACTTAATAAATATGGAGTTTGGCACTAGACACGTTCCCTGATCGTGAGGAAAACGATATGGTCCCTGCTATCGCCGAAGAACAAATTAACCCAATTCTAATGGCAATGGTTTTGAGACACGACTTAAAATCAATTTTGAATGGGGGAGAATAAAGAGAATTAATATACGACATTTCAATTTTAAATTGTATTTCTGTGCGGTGGCGTGTTCGAATCCAAATGTTTACTTTGCCGCTGACCGTCGAGCCTCAGGCTTGTCGCTGGCTGTGCGCGAGCGTAGTGTCGGATTATGTCAGAAGCGTGGATACCGCCAGTAGATTTGGCATCTTGTGCAAGCCATGAATCGGCAAGCCGCGGCCGCCTTTACGAGGAACCGGAAAGTGCGACGCGTGGCTGTTTTCAGCGTGACCGAGACAGGATTATCCATGCCGCGGCATTCCGGAGATTAGCCTATAAGACGCAGGTCTTCGTCAACCATGAAGGGGATTTCTTTCGCACGCGATTGACCCATTCCTTGGAGGTGGCACAGATCGCACGATCCGTTTGCCGATATCTACGCATGAACGAAGACCTGGGAGAGGCGCTTGCGTTGGCGCATGACCTCGGACATCCGCCCTTTGGACATGCTGGGGAAGATGCGCTCAAGGAATTGATGAAGCCCTTCGGCGGTTTCGATCACAACGCACAATCCCTACGGGTCGTGACTAAGCTGGAGGCACGGTACGCTGGATGGAATGGTCTCAATCTCACATGGGAAACCTTAGAGGGCGTAGTAAAGCATAACGGACCGCTTCTGGGGCGGGGACGCGAAGCGTTGCCGCGCGCGATCGCTGAATATGCCGAAGTTCAGGATTTGGAACTTGACAGCTACGCAGGGCCGGAAGCGCAGGTTGCGGCCATGGCTGATGACATCGCCTATAACAACCATGACATTGATGACGGCCTCCGTGCGGGGTTGTTCTCTGTCGCGGATTTGTCAGATGTGCCGTTGGTTGGTCGCATTTTTTCCGATGTGGGGCGCAATTTTCCGGACCTTGACCTCTCCCGGACCATTCATGAGGCGGTAAGGCGGCTGATTGGTGCCATGGCCAAAGATTTAATCTCAGAGACCACGCGTCGACTTGAGCAGTCGCAAGCCGAAACGGCGAACGACGTTCGGCTTCTGGGCCGTCCGATTGCCGGGTTCTCGGATCAGATGCGGGAGAACGACGCGAGCATCAAGAAGTTCCTATTTGAGAATATGTACCGTCACTACAAGCTCAATCGAATGACATCGAAGGGCCGGCGGGTCATCAAGGAATTGTTCCAATTGTTGGTCGCGGAACCGGAATGCCTGCCGACTGAATGGCGGGTTTTGGCCGGCCAGCCCGGACATGAACAAACGGCGCAGTTGGTAGCTGATTTCCTAGGGGGAATGACCGACCGCTATGCCCTGGACGAACATCGTCGCCTGTTCGACTTGCAGGCACGGATTTCATAAATTTTTTATCTCCCAGAAGTGTCTTTTAATCTATTTCAGGTGATATAATAACCCGATTCGCGAAGCATCCGATTGGGGATTGGAACCGCGCCATGTCGCGCG
Source organism: Rhodospirillaceae bacterium UBA3470 (assembly GCA_002378125.1). Taxonomy (GTDB): domain Bacteria; phylum Pseudomonadota; class Alphaproteobacteria; order Rhodospirillales; family Casp-alpha2; genus UBA3470. The sequence goes on from DFRF01000060.1 coordinate 6,440, forward strand.
CCAGATCTGACTTGAAAGTGACCGCCTCCGACGCCTTGGAGTTCGAAGCCATCCAAAACGACCCCCCAAAACGTCGGCGTGGGTTGAAGTGGGTTGCCTGGGGGCTGGCGTTTATCGTTTTGCTGGGTGGGGGGTGGTTTGTCTCTAACGACATGCTGATGCGTCTTGCTGGCGAAAATGGAGATGACATACCGCTCATTCGGGCCGCCGACGGTCCGGTCAAGATTCGGCCGGAGAACCCAGGCGGCCTGCAGGTTCCCAATAGGGACAAACTTGTCTACGAGCGTATGCAGCCGGGTGCCTCTGCCTCGTCTGGCGAAAGTGTCGTGGAGCGGCTGCTCCCGCAACCGGAGAAGCCTTTGCCGAAGCCGGCGCCGGGTTCGATCGCACCGTCGACGCAGCCCACCGCTGAGTTGGGTACGTCCACCGCTGAACGGGTTCCGCCGCCACCCGCATTGCCGACAGCACCAGTTCCTGATTTGAAGGACGTGATCTCGGTCAAACCCCCACCGCCACCGCCGCAGACAAATGTCCAGCCACGCGGGGCGCCGTTGAACCTCAGAAAGAATTTAGAACGGCCAGCCCAGCCTGCACCCGCCGCTATTCAAAAAAAGCCGGCGCAAGCTATGCCGACAAGCGGCGCGCCAACCAATGGTACCTCGTCGAATGTCACCCCGACACCCCGTCGTTCGGTAGCCGCGGTCGCAACACCCACGAACGGTCGTCAGGCCCCGGAACGAACGAGCTCTGTGCCGGTGAAAACATCGACGCCGCCGACGGGCGAAAGTTTTCACATTCAATTAGCGGCCGCCCGCACGCCGGAGCGCGCGCAATCCGAATGGGACCGGATGCGCCGAAAGCATCTCGATCTTCTTGGTGACTTAAGGCTGAATGTGACAAAAGCGGATCTTGGTCCGAAGAAGGGTGTATTTTATCGGTTGCGCGTCGGGCCATTGGCCAATGAGGCATCCGCCCGGACGCTCTGCAAGGAGCTCTCGAAACGGAAGATGGGCTGTCTTGTCGTCAAGCCAGGCCGCTGACGCCCGGTCCCATAACAATATGACTGTACCCTCGATCCCCGTAATTTTTGGTTGCGCTGGCCCCGAATTATCGAAGGCGGAGCGTGAGTTTTTTTGCCGTTGGAACCCGATCGGATTTATCTTGTTCGCGCGTAACTGCGATACGCCCGATCAAATCCGCAAATTGATCGTTGACTTTAAGAATGCGGTTGACGTCGCTGATCCGTTGATCCTCATTGATCAGGAAGGTGGGCGAGTACAACGTCTTGGCCCACCACATTGGCCCGTTTATCCGGCTGTGGGTTGCGTCGCGGCACTTGCCAAGACGGAGCCGATTGAAGGCCAAAGGTACATGAGTCTACTTGGACGGCTGTTGGCGTCCGATCTTGAACCACTTGGGATCACGGTGAACTGCGCGCCGGTCCTGGACGTGCTCCAATCAGAAACCCATGAAATCATTGGGGATCGGGCGCTTGGCGATGACCCGGCTCACGTGGCGACATTCGGGCGCGCCTTCAGCGAGGGTCTTCTGGCCGGTGGTGTTCTGCCGGTCATCAAGCACCTTCCCGGTCACGGGCGTGCGCGCGTCGATAGTCACGTGGAGCTTCCTCGGGTTGATACGCCGCTGGCCGAGCTCGAAGCCGTCGACTTTTCGCCCTTTCATGCGCTTCGAGATATGCCGCTAGCGATGACGGCTCATGTGGTGTTTGAGGCACTTGACCCCGACCGACCGGTGACCACGTCGCCGTCGGCATTGCGGCGCGCTATACGTGGCCGGATCGGTTATGGCGGCTTGCTAATGTCCGACGATATCTGCATGCGCGCGCTTCACGGCCCCATGGACCAGCGTGCCCGTGATGCGCAACGTTCAGGTTGCGATTTGGTTCTGCACTGCAATGGCGACATAGCCGAAATGGAGCTGGTCGCTGGCGCAGTGCGGCGAACGTCTCCATTTGTTGGGAGTTGCCTTGCCCGCGCAGAAGCGTTACGCCGGTCCTCGGCCCAGGATGATGGCTTTGATGCCGACGTGACGCGCGCAGCGCTTCAGGATGCCCTGTCCGGAGAGAACGGGTGAGTTTCGACTGACAGGCCGTTGGCTACACAGTGTCAGTATAGGTGCTCCGGATTCTTATCGTCATCACCTGTCATGAAGCGCGGACGTTTGGACCGCGTGGAGATTAGGCGATGATGCGGCGAAGCGGTTGGGTCTAGTGACCTTCAATTTCCTGCAACATGTCGACCTTATTGGTGTGGTAATCCTGCTGGTGCTGGTTTTGCTGGATACTGGTGGGTTGATGATGTGTGGGTTCGCGAAACCCGTGCCTGTCAGCTTCGCCGGACGCGCCATTATATGTTGCTGGAGGGAGTGGTGGGACTGACCAGCAACGTGATCTTGGTCGTGATCGCGGGGCTCCTTCCACACGGGCTATATAGCTTTCGGGCAACCTTTAGGTTTGGGAGGCGCGGAGTTTGTGAAACGCCATGGGAAGGAAATTGTAGTATTACAAGGCAATATGCTAGTTACTCCGTCGTTGGATTGCGGCCGCGTTCCCGAGGGTGGCAGCTGATCCTATTTGGGATCTGTTTGAGGTGTCTTGAACGCCAGTGATTCTTGATTATGCTCGGCTCCTTCCTTGTTGTTCCCTATGCCGTAGAACAGTTCGGCATGTAAATTATATCTTTTGATGGCTGGGGGGGCGCCGACGGAGTATCTTATGCAGACCATCCTCAGCGGCCTGGGATTGCTTTAGGGGTGCCATTATCTCACACGGGACTGCCCATGTCTGAATACCCAGAAGAGTTTGAAGAAGGCCAGGCCTTCGACGCGCCGAGCGCGGCATCGGGCGTGTCCCTGGTCCTCGATCTTGCGGGGTTTGAGGGACCGATCGACGTACTGCTGACTTTGGCGCGCGAACAAAAGCTGGATATCACACAAATTTCCATGGTGGCGCTGGCTGATCAATACTTGGCGTTCGTCGCCGAGGTACGGCGTCGCGACCTGGAGTTGGCGGCCGACTATCTGGTCATGGCGGCCTGGTTGGCCTACATGAAATCCCGCCTCTTGTTGCCCGATCTTAATGACGGTGATGAGCCGACAGGCGGTGAAATGGCTGCCGCCCTTGCCTTCCAGCTAAAGCGCCTGGAGTCGATGCAGGAAGCAGGGAAAAAGCTCAGCGAACGGAACAAGTTGGGCATCGAGTTCTTTCCGCGCGGTGCGCCGGAGGTGTTCCGCCGGACCTTTAACATGACTTATGAAGTGACCCTGTTTGAGATTTTGAAGGCGTATGGAGACCAACGACGGCGTGGCCAAGATGCAGGCCCTCTGCACATTGAGGCCTTTGAGATCTACACTGTGGAGGAAGCCCTCCAGCGCCTGCGCAAGCTCTTGGGCCCTATTCCTGATTGGCAGAACCTTTTTAACTTCCTGCCATCGGGTCTGCAAGATCCGCTGCTTTACCGTTCCGCCGTCGCAGCGACATTTGCGGCTAGTCTTGAAATGGCCCGCGAAGGACAGGTGAAGTTACAGCAGGCCACAGTCTTCGCACCGATTTTCGTCAAGGCGGAAGCGCGCCCTGAAGAGCCCGCCAACGATGATATGATTGAAACCGAGACGACGGATACGTCGTCGGAACAGGATGGAATTAGGGATGACCAAAATTGAACGTCAAAACCTCCGTCTATTGGAAGCCGTTCTTTTCGCGGCTGCCGAGTCCCTGAGTGAGAAGCAATTGGCAGCGCGTCTGCCCGAGGATGCTGATTTGAAGGGCATGCTGGCTGCCTTGCAATCCTATTACGAGGGCCGTGGTGTGGAATTAGTCCGGCGCGGAAAGTCCTGGTGTTTCCGAACCGCGGACGATATCCGACCGTTATTGGAGAAAGAGATCGACGTTCCAAGGAGGCTATCCCGTGCGGCGATTGAAACCCTCGCTATCGTGGCGTATCACCAGCCTATCACGCGCGCCGAAATCGAAGAGGTGCGCGGCGTCAGCCTGTCCAAGGGGACGCTGGACGTACTGATGGAAGCCGGCTGGATAAAACCCGGTAAACGCCGCGAGACCCCCGGGCGGCCGGCGACCTGGAAGACAACGGATGATTTTCTCGATCACTTCGGCCTAGAAGATGTTCGGGATTTACCAGGTATTAAAGAACTGAAGGCCGCCGGACTGTTGGAATCGGGTCCCGCGATCAACGCTTATCGTGTGCGCGGGGATGTGCAAGAAATGGGCGAGGAGGGATCAGGTGACCCCGTCACATTGCTGCCTAAGGTGATGATGGATGAAGCGGTTGAGGTCGCTGAATCTCCGGATTCCGAGGTCGGTTGATGACCTTTCGTCGTTGTCTCAAGGGAATGAAAGCGTGATTGCAGGTGTCGGGCCATTCTGCCATTATCCGGCCCACAACCACCTGAAAACTGTTGAGAAACCGGAATGGGCACATTTAGTATTTGGCACTGGCTGGTCGTTTTGGTCGTGGTACTGGTTCTGTTCGGCGGCGGCGGTAAGATTTCGCGGCTCATGGGCGATTTTGGCAAGGGTCTAAAATCCTTTAAGAAGGGCATGAAGGAAGACGATGTCGCCGAGGATGATGCGGCGAAAGAAGCGCCACGGGCGATAGATTCGGATAATGCCGAGACCGCCGATGCAACGTCGGAAAAGGATAAGGCGGCCAACGGTTGATATAAGGGCAATCGTGGGCGTTTGCCGGATTTAGAATTCTCCGTCACGCGCACCGATCTGCGAAGGTCCACCATGCCATTCCTCTGCGGTTGAAGACTGGGAGTATAGATTCGCCATGTTCGACATCGGCTGGCAGGAACTATTTGTTCTCGCGGTTTTGGCGATCATCGTGATTGGCCCGAAGGACCTGCCGCGCACCATACGCACCGTCACTCATTGGATTCGTAAGGCACGTGGCATGGCCCGAGATTTACATGACGGTTTGGACGACGTGGTGCGGGAGGCTGAGTTGGACGACATCAAGAAACAAGCGAACTCTATCATGTCTGACGAACTGGACCCGGCCAATACGATTGCGCGGGAATTGGACATGACGGACGAGCAACAGGAATGGTCGAAGGCCGTCGACAGTCTGAAAGATGAAACCGACCCCTACCGCCTCGCCAATACGGGCGTGGAGGAGGAGTTGGACTTCATCGAGCCGCCGGCTCCGGAATCAACGACAAACCCGGCGCAAGAGGTTGAAACGTCTGGGGAGAATGTGCCAGAAATCACGAAGGTGGGCGGGTAGGTCTGGTGGCTGAAGATCAAGACCAGAACGTCGAAGAAACGAAGATGCCGCTACTCGATCATTTGATCGAATTGCGAAGCCGGCTGATGTGGAGCCTCGCGTCGATTATTGTTCTGTTCGTAGCGATTTTTCCCTTCGCCGAATATGTCTATCAATTCCTAGTCCAGCCTCTGGCCGAAATTTTCGAAGGGATGGGTGGGCAGCGCCGCCTGATCTTCACGGCCCTCCATGAGGCCTTTTTTACCTACATTAAGCTATCCCTGATTACGGCCTTATTTATTGCCTTCCCGTTCATTTCCATGCAGTTCTGGATGTTTGTGGCACCTGGGTTGTACAAGCACGAAAAGAAGGCCCTTGCGCCATTTCTGGTGGCGACGCCAATCTTGTTCTTCATGGGTGGGGCCATGGTCTACTACATCGTCATGCCCTGGGCCTATGAATTTTTGCTGGCTTTCGAATTGGAAGGCGGACCAGGCACCCTGCCTATCGTATCCGAGCCCAAGGTCAACGAGTACCTGTCGCTCAGCATCAACCTGATCTTTGCCTTTGGCATCTGTTTTGAGCTGCCGGTCGTGTTGACGCTACTCGGCAGAATCGGTGTCATTTCGTCGACGGGAATGAAGGAGAAACGCAAGTACGCCATTCTGATTTCCTTCGTCGTCGCCGCCGTGATCACGCCGCCGGATGTCATCTCCCAGGTCATGTTGGCGATGGTCCTGATTTTTCTCTATGAGATTTCCATCTTCTCTGTCCGCTTGATCGAAAAAGACCGCGGCCACACGGAGGATGACTTCGGGGACGAGGATACGGAAGAGCAGGCCGGCGCCACGTCAGGCATCTGAATGGTGCCCGCCCGTATCAGGCGGCTTCGAGCGCTTAATCTACGATGGGTTTGTTCCCGCTTTTTGTAATGACATCTGTTTCGTTTATGCGTTGAGCTAAAGTTGGGAAATTTCCGTGCCCCAGACGAAATACTCCCTTTTCTACTAAGGTTCAGACCGCCATACCTACCACGATGGAGGTGGGTGGCCCGGCAACCAAATTGGAAACGTTTCGATAAAGGATTTCCGCTTCCCGCCGCACCCGTTCTGCGATGGCTTTTGGGATATCGGGACCAATGGTAGCAATTGTGGCCTAAGGTTCGACGACGACCTTTCCGACGGACTCCCGGGATTCAACCGCCGCGTAGGCCGCTTCGAATTCCTCTAACGGAAACCGCATATCCGCGATGGGGTTCAGGTGCCCGGCTTCGATCATGGCTCGAATATCAGCGTGGAGGGCACGGTTTTCGCTAACATACGACCGACCATCGTCGCCGGGGCTCCATCCCACGTAGGTGCCATAATTGAGTCCGAGGATGGACATATTCTTCACCAGCAGGAAGTTCACTGGTGGCTGGGGAATGGTTCCGGAAGCATAGCCGATGGTGATCAGCCGGCCTTCGCGGGCTGTCGCCCGCAAGGACTCCATAAAGATGTCGCCGCCGATGGGATCAAAAACAATGTCCGCCCCGTGGCCGTTGGTGGTGTGCTTAACCGCATCGCGGAATCCTTCATAAGGAATGGCGGCATCTGCCCCGTGCTTAGACACCAAAGTCCGCTTCTCTTCGGTGCTGGCTGTGGCAATAACATTGGCACCTTTGGATTTGGCGATCTCAACGGCGGCTAATCCGACTGCGCCTGCTGAGCCATGCACCAAGACCCAATCGCCTTTGCGAATTCGGGCCTTCCAAACTAGCGCCGCATAAGACGTCGGGTAGGAGAGGGGCAGCAAGGTCGCTGTTGCAAAGTCTAGGCCATCGGGTATGGGGTGCGTTAGGAAGTCCTTAGCCACGGCTTCTTCTGCCCAACCACCCCAGTCCACGCTGGCGAAAACCCGATCGCCAGGCTGAAAGGACGTGACCTCGACGCCAACCTCAAGAACTTCGCCCGCGACTTCCGCGCCGGGCGCAAAGGGACGTGGCGGTTTGCGTTGGTACTTTCCTGAGACGATAAGGCCTGTTGCAAAGCTAACACCGGACGCGCGTACGCGAATCCGCACCTCATCCGCTGCCGTGGGCGGTGGGGCCACGTCCTCCAGCATTAAATCTTCGATCGAGCCGAATTTGTGGCAAATGACGGCACGCATTAGGTCTTTCTCCAGGCGCCCCGTGTGTCGATAACCTTCTGATCGGCACGGGGAACCGGTGGGTGATTGCGAAAACCAGAATGATCAGTCAGCAAAACGATCACGTCGGCATCATCGTAGGCGCGTTGGAGGTCCGCAAGCCGGACGTTTTTCATTTCCGTAAGTTCGCTGGGTAGGGATTGAATATGAGGCTCAACGACCAGGACTGTGCCGTCGATATGCCAGGCGATCGTTCGGGTAATGTTGACGGCAGGGCTCTCCCGGAGATCATCAATGTCCGCCTTGTAAGCGAGACCCAGGCAGGCGATGGTCGGATTATCGATGTCGTTTGCCATGGCCTTTACCGCTTCGACGATTTGGCCCGGTTTGCCGTCGTTGACGCCCCGCGCCGCTTGAATGAGAGGGGTAGCATCCGGAGCTGAATCGACAATGAACCACGGATCTACGGCGATACAATGCCCGCCGACGCCGGGACCGGGCTGCAGGATGTTCACGCGCGGATGGTGATTAGCCAATTCGATGGCTTCCCACGTATCGATGCCCAATTCCGCGCAGACGATGGACAGTTCGTTGGCGAAGGCGATGTTGACATCTCGGTAGGCGTTCTCCGCCAACTTGACCAGCTCGGCAGTGCGCGCCGTTGTCATCAGGCAGCGCCCATTAACGGCCAGGTTATAGAACGCCGCCGCCTGCTCCGCGCAGTGCTGGGTTAGGCCGCCGACGACCCGGTCGTTACTGGTCAACTCCAACAGGACCCGTCCCGGAAGAACGCGTTCCGGACTATGCGCAACGCAGATATCGGATTGTTCACCGTGATCGTGCGGTAGTTTAAGGTCTGGGCGATGGGATGCCAGCCATTGGGATATGCGATCCGTCGTTCCTACTGGTGAGGTGGATTCCAAGATCACCATATTCCCTGGCGCCAGGACTGGCGCTATAGTTTTGACGGCCGATTCTAAATAGGAGAGATCAGGCTTGTTGCCGTCCGTGAATGGGGTCGGCACAGCAAGAATGAAAACATCGGCGGTCTCAGCCTCGGTCGTGGCGCGCAGTTTGCCGCGTGCCACAGCGCCGTTAACCAAAATATCCAGGTGAGGTTCTACGATGTGCACCTGTCCATCGTTGATCAATGCCACGGTATCGCCGTTCACGTCAAATCCAACAACTTCTAATCCGCGGCTAGCAAAAACCGCGGCTGTCGGGAGGCCCACATAACCTAGACCAACCACACAGAGCTTGCGGAACTCACTTTGGGCGCCGCTAGGCGTCGAGTTCGTGGACACGTCGAATCTCCCTGACTATTCGTTCGCTGGCCTTGCCGTCACCATAGGGATTACGGGCACGTGACATGGTGTTGTAGACCGCTTCGTCATCAAGCAGTAATGTCGTTTCGCTAACAATGGCATCTGTGTCCGTGCCCACTAATTTCACGGTGCCGGCGTTGACAGCTTCCGGTCTCTCTGTAACGTCGCGCATCACCAATACAGGTTTGCCGAGCGCGGGCGCTTCCTCCTGGATGCCGCCAGAATCGGTGATGACCAGATGGCATCGGTCCATGAGGTAGACAAAAGGCAGATAATCCTGGGGTGCTATCAGATGAACATTGGGACAGTCGGACAGGATCGCGTTGACCGGCGATTGAACGTTTGGATTGAGGTGCATCGGGTAGGCGATTTCGACGTCCCCGCGTTTGGCCAATATTCGAAGCGCATGACAAATGCGTTGAATGCCATCGCCAAAGTTCTCTCGCCGGTGGCCCGTTACCAAAATCAAGCGCCGGTCATTGGGGATATACTGGAAATATGACGCCACGGCGTTGCGGCGGTCGGTATCGGTGCTGAGGTCGCCCACGACCTGGAGCAAGGCATCAATTACAGTGTTGCCGGTGATGGCGATTCGAGAGCTGTCAACGCCTTCACGCCGAAGGTTCTCTGCTGCGCCATCAGTCGGCGCGAAGTAGACGTCTGCGATGCAGTCGGTAAGCTTTCGGTTCATTTCTTCGGGAAACGGTGCGTAAGGATCACCGGTCCGCAATCCCGCTTCCACGTGGCCCACGGGAATCTGCCGGTAATAGGCGGCCAAGGTTGCCGCGAATGTTGTCGTGGTGTCACCATGTACCAGAAGACGATCTGGTTTTTCTTGATCAAGTACGTTCCCCATGCCCGCAAGGACGGCCTGGGTAATATGCGATAGGTCCTGTCCCGGCCGCATGATATCGAGATCATAATTGGGCTGGATACCAAAGAGGTTAAGAGCTTGGTCCAGCATTTCGCGATGTTGGGCAGTGACGCAAACGCGGGATTCAATTTGTGTGTCAGCCGCCAGCGCGCTGACCAGTGGGGCCATTTTAATGGCCTCCGGCCGTGTTCCAAACACGCTGAGCACGCGCATGGCGAGAGTCCGTTTCATTTCAATTGCGCAGGGTAGAACGATGGATATCCCGGTGCTTCCCTAATGGCAAGGCCTGCAGTGTGTTCAGGACAGGTTGTATCAATGAGTTCAGGCGGTTACACTGCTTTACACCATGTAAAATGGGAAGCGTTCATGGGGTTTGGGCTCGAACGTACGTGCCGGTGGCTGCTTGTGATATGTGTTGCCGTCGATATCGCTATTCCTTGGACGAATGTCAGTGCGGCAGAATTCGGTTTTTCTGGTATGCATGTGCAGGGTGTTAATGACACCATCGCGAAGGCGCTTAGTTTGCCGAAGGCGGAAGGCGTCTTGGTGATGGACGTGGCTTTAGGGGGCGCGGCCGACATTGCCAATATAAAACGTGGCGATCGGATTACGCATTTCAATGGGACGAAGATCGATACTTTTAAACGGTTGCTGGGCGTGGTGACCAAGACCCGTCCCGGTCAGAAGGTCGACGTGAAAGTTCAACGGAAGCGGCGCATACTCGATTTAAAAATGAAACTCGGATCAAAGCCCGCCTCCTGGAAAGTGACGCAGGGCGCGGTGATAAACTTCACGGCGGTTGGTTTGACACTCGCTTCGATCACGCCGAAGATTCGTGAACGGTTCAATCTCCGTTGGGGATCCGTCGGTGTTCTAGTGACCTTAATTGATTCGGCATTTGCAGATCGTATGCTTCTGCGCCGCGGTGACGTTATCGTGCAGGTCAATCAATCGGATGTGTGGCTTCCAGATCAAATCAAACGCCATTACGACGCGGCAAAGGAAGCTGGGCGAACCCATTTGCTCATGCTCATTGAGCGAACCAATGGCTTTCGCTATATGATGTTGCCCGTCAAGTAGAGGCCGGATAATCCTCAGTCGCCCAATTCGACGATCATCCGGTTCATCGTCGCCGCGTCAATGGCGCCGGGAACCAATTTTCCGCCGATCACGAACGCTGGGGTTCCATTAATGTTCAGCGTTTGAGCCAGCTGGTAGTTTTTCTCAAGAATCCGGTCGATTTCTGGATCGGCCATATCCTTCTTGAGTTGTTTGGCATCGATCCCCAATTGGGTGGCGACACTCAGAATTTTCGCTTCGGGAATACCACCACGGAGATTTATCACGGCTGCATGGAAGGCACCATACTTCGCTTTTTGGGTTCGCCACACGGCCAAGGAAGCACGCGATGCAGTCACTGATTCCGGACCGAGGATCGGAAATTCTTTAATCACGTAACGGACGCTGGGATTGTCATTGAGGACTTTCATGACCGTCGGGAAGACCCGCTTACAATAGCCACAGCGATAATCGAGGAACTCGACCATCGTGATGGTGCCGGTTGGATTGCCCATGACTGGGTCATCCGGATCGGCTTCCAGGTCCTGCTTTCGCTCTTTTAGTGTTGCAGCCGCTTGCGCCCCTTCCTCCGCCTTTTGGCGCACCTGCATACGCTGGATCGACTTTAGGATAACTTCGGGACGGTCGAAAATGTATTGCTCAATCATCTTGTTGAGCTCGGTCTTCTGAGCGTCAGTAAATCCGCCTTCAGCGGTGTGACCCGTGTCGGTGAAAGATTGAGACGTAATTACAATAATGAATGCCGCTACCAATGCGGCGGTACGTCCAAATGCTGGCATCAGCGAAAAAGCGCTCACGTTCAAGTCCATCTCTATATGAATTTCGATCGTCTCATCATCGTGGAGAATATCGCTTTTCGCAAGTTCACGGCGCGCGCCGAAAGCTTAAATGGGCTTTAGAGCTCCTCATCGGGTGAGGTGTAATCCTCGTATATGGGCCGCGATTTGACCGTTGCCCGGATTGACGATGATTCCTGCAAAAACCAACCGGGTATTCTGCATATTGAGATTTGGCCACGCTTTCGCATGAAGGGTCGAAAGATCCACTATTTCACGCCACCATTGGTTCAGGTTCTCCCGGCCGCCACGTGCAATGTAGCGCGCCACGGGTGGACCCTTGCGGCCGCGTATTGGGGCCTCCAGCAATCCCCGTTGAAGCGCGGATGGTGCCCATTCAATGGTCAGAGATCGGGAAAACTTAGGAATGTTCGGCCCCAAAATCGATCCTAACGACCAGTTTTTGCTCTGAGTTTTGTCATCCAAGAACCCGATTATGATTTGCAGAGGTGAATTCGAGCTCGTTCCCTCAATAATTCGCCAATTCCAAGCCAAATAGGGCGTCGCCAAGAGTTGTGCATTAATAGGTCGAAGGGCCGCAAACGGTTTCGGTCCGCTTTTGATCGCCAAATGGAGAAAAATGCCGTCGTCCTGAAGAGTGGGTAAGGCTTGTCGAATGCTACCGATGACAATCCATTCTTTTTCAAGGCGTGCCAGTGAGAGGTCTTGGCGCGGCGTCAAGATCGGCAATGTTCCGTCAAGTTCGACGTTGGGGACATTGATGCTGCAAGACGCAAGGGAGAGGGAAATAGCGGCCCCAAATATTGGGTGTCTGCATTTTGGCATTACTTGTTTTTTTTATTGCGTTTCAGGGCGCGCGCCACTTCATCCGCGGCGATCAATATGTCCTCAGCTTGCAACCAATCACGGGTCCCCCGCGCAAACGCCTTCTTTGCTCGGTTCGCCTGGAACCGCGCCTCGTCAGGTTTGCCTAGAAGCAGTGCTTCTTCGCCGAGAGCAAGATAGCTCTTTGGTAAATTGCCGCTGCGGCCATGGGCAATGGCAAGGAAACGCCAATTGCGCGCGGAATGACTGCTTGTTGCCAGAGCCACCTCGAGGTTTGCGATCGCTTGCTTGAGGTAATTTTGGTCACCAGAGTCGATCTGAGCGCGTGCTAAATCACGCCGAATATATGGCGCTTGTGGTAAGATTGCAGCGGCCTTGCCGTAAGCTTCGATAGCTTCCTGGATCCGGCCATTTTCGTAGAGCATTTGTCCCTTCATCTCGTGAAAGTAGGGATCACCCGTATCCTCGTGAATCAAGACATCCATGATCGCAATGGCCTTATCCAATTTGGAGCGGCGAAATTCTGCAATGGCACGGGCATAACGTGCTGCCACGGATTGATTCGAATCCGGATATCTCCGGAGCGTATGCCCATAGGGACGAAGATAAGCAAATAGCTTTGCCCGCATTCGGGCGAACATCCTCTTGATTTGCGGCGAGTCTTCGGCGTCCGAGAATGCGGAGTTTTCGACGTGGTTTTCGATCGTGGTGATCCGCTCGCGCGATAAAGGGTGAGATCGGACGTAGGGATCTTGGCGTGCGAAGCTCAGAAGCTCCTGATCCTCGAGAATCTGCATGAACGCGAGCAGCCCCCGCGCCGATTGTTTTGTTTTGTCGAGAAAACTCAATGCCGCATGATCAGCGGCACCTTCTTGGGTTCGGCTGTAGGCTAAAAAATTACGTTGTGCGACGGTCTGCCCACCAGCGACAATGGCAGCTCCCAGATCACCGCGACCAGTTGCGATGGCCGTCGCCCCGCCCAGGATCGTGCCGAGAATGGCCGAGGTGGTCGAATTCGAAAACGCACCACGGACCCGAGAGAGATGGCCGCCGGAGATGTGACCGGTCTCGTGAGCGATCACACCGATAATCTGATTGGCATTTTCGCTTCGCAAAAGCAGACCGGAATTCATGAAAAGTTTTTGGCCGCCAGTAACGAAAGCATTGAGTGAATCATCGTTGACGATATAAATCTCTACGGATGAGGCTTTGAGCCCAGCGATTTTGAAAATTGGCGAAGCAAATGTGCGTAATGCGTCCTCGATCTCCGTATCTTGGACTAAGCTCGCGCTAAAGACCTTCGCCGGAAACGTTGAGAGCGAGAAGCAGAAGACCAACCAGGAAGCGACGTAGAAGATGCGGCTCATCATAGACAGACCAATCAAATGCGTTTCGGCAATTCTGTCATTCGCAAGGCTTAGACCACGGCGAAAAATTAGATGGCGTCGGGTTGCTCGTCAAACGACGATGCTACTGGCCTGCGCGGGATTGGTGGGATGTGGTACCATTCCGGGGGTTAGTGATGAGAACCCGATCAAGAAGGGAAAAGTCGGGTTCGTCCAGGGGTTTTACGGCGGCGTGGCAGCCGACGAACCCCATGCCGTCTTAGTCGGCCGTGATGTTTTGGCGGCGGGTGGTTCTGCGGCTGATGCAGCCGTTGCAATGTATTTCATGATGTCGGTTACCTATCCATCCGCTGCGAGCCTTGGCGGTGGTGGTCTTTGTTTGACCCGAGATGCCAAGACAGGAAAGGTCGAAACCCTGGATTTCCTCGGCCAGACAAGCAGCGGCGCTGGAGGTGTTCCGGTCAATGTTCCAGGCAATCCGCGTGGATTTTTCGCCTTGCAGGCCAAGTATGGCTCTTTGGAATGGCGCGAGATCATTCGTCCGGCGGAGAATGCCGCGCGGTTTGGTGTTCAGGTATCCCGTGCCTTTGCTCGCGAGATTGCAGCGGCTGGTCCGTCGTTTGCCGGAACATCGGGCGGGCGTCTATTGGCGTTGCAGAACGGTGGTCGTCTTCACATTGAGGGCGACACGATCATTCAGCCGGATTTGGGGGCGGTTTTGGCAATGCTTCGTTCGCGTGGCGCCGGTGCGATATACACCGGGACCTATGCCCGACGAATGGTCGCGGCCGCGCAAGAAAGCGGAGCGGCTTTGACCTATGCGGATCTTCAAGCGCTGCGTCCTCTTTGGCGATCCGCCATTGAAGTCTTGTTCGACGTCAAGACATCGGTTTATTTGCCATTGCCGCGCACCCCCGCCGGAACTATGGCAGCAAAGGCCTTGGCCGCGACATTGGAGAATGGCCGGTTTCAGAAAGCTGACGATGGGCTGCGGGCACATTTGCTCGCCGAAACCATACAGCGCGCACTTGTCGATGGGGCGCGGGGGTTCAAGACTGTTAAGCCAAAAAAACGCATTGGCTACGGGGCGCAGGGGTTCAATAAGGTTGCGCCGAAAAATAATGAGCCGCGGGTTCGTCTCCCCAGTGAATACACCAATGATCTGATGGAAAGTTTTTTGGAAGACCGCGTCGTGCAACTGGCTGTCCCTACTTCACTTCCCTCGGTTGGTGCAGGCGGAGGGGGGCAGACGAGTTTTATTGCTGTCGATAGATCGGGGGGAGCCGTCGCCTGCTTCGTAACCATGAATAATCGGTTTGGCGTCCAACGCGCCATACGGGGCATGGGTATTATTATGGCGTCGTCGCCAACCTCGACTGCGGCTCGAGACATGTCGGCGGGATTGCTGCTTGTGTCTCAGCGCGACAAAAACGTTTTCTACATGGCTGGTTCCGCGAGCGGCGGGGTCGTGGGGCAGGCGGCCGTTATGCAGGTCGCATTGCGAGCCGGGGGCGGTACACCGGACGATATGGATGCAGCCATTCGATCAAAACGACTGTTTAGAGATCCAAGCCGCGCTGTGACCTACGTCGAGGACGGAATGCCAATGACCTTATTGAATGCGCTGAGGAGCCGTGGTCACCAATTGCAATCATTGCCGTCTTTGGGGCGTGTGAATTTGATTTTCTGTGTAACGGGGTTACCTTCTAAAAATCCGACCTGTGGTGTCCGAAGCGATCCGCGTGGGTTCGGCCTGGGATCTTCCCCAGCGTCGTGATCGAGGAAAAAATCAAATGGTTCTAAAAGTCTCGACCCGTGGCGAGGTTCCGCCGTTCATCGTTATGGACGTGATGCGTGAGGCCAACGCCATGGAAGCGGCGGGCGAACATGTGCTGCATATGGAAGTTGGTCAACCTGGTACAGGGGCGCCGCAGGGGGTGGTGGATGCCGTGCGCCGCACGGTTGGAATACAAACCCTAGGATATACGGATGCGTTTGGAATGCCCGAGCTTCGGAGTCGTATAGCTCAGCACTATTCGGATTGGTATGACGTCCAGGTTGACCCTGGTAACGTTGTCGTCACGACTGGGTCGTCCGGTGCGTTCGTCCTTTCGTTTCTGGCCGCGTTTGACTCTGGCGACAGCGTCGCGCTGGCGAGCCCTGGATATCCCGCTTACAGGAACATCCTGACCGCACTTGGCATCAGCGTTGTCGATATTCCCGTCGGCCCTAAATCCAATTTTCAGCTAACGGCCCCATTATTGGAAGCGCTGCAAGCGTCGCGTGAACGACCGCTTGATGGGTTGATTGTTGCCAGCCCTTCGAATCCGACCGGAACCATGTTGAATCCAGAGGAGCTGGACGCGCTTGCGGTGTACTGTGAACGCGAAGGAATTCGTTTGGTGTCCGATGAGATTTATCACGGGATCACCTTCGGCGTGACGGCGCGGACGGCCCTTGCGACATCCGATCAAGCCATCGTCATCAACAGCTTCTCAAAGTATTTTTCTATGACCGGCTGGCGGTTGGGATGGATGATTGTTCCCGGTGATCTGCTACGCGCCGTTGAGTGCCTGGGGCAGAATTTGTTTATCTCGCCACCAACGGTGTCGCAAGTGGCCGGTGTGGCCGCTTTCGACTGCGCCGATGAGTTGGAAGAGAATATACGCCGTTATGCGGCGAATCGGGCCCTGTTGCTTGAGGAGTTGCCGAAGGCTGGTCTGCACGACCTGGCATCGTCCGACGGCGCTTTTTATATTTACGCTGACGTTGGGCATCTTACCAATGACAGCGCGGTGTTTTGCCGGCGGATGTTGAGGGAGACCGGCATTGCGGCCACGCCGGGTACGGATTTTGATCCGTCCCGGGGACAACGGTATGTCCGTTTTTCCTTTGCTGGAGAAACGATCGTCATGGAGCAGGTGGCGAGCCGGCTCCGCGACTGGCTTGCCTAGCTGGATAAGAGAGTCGACCTACGTTCGACTCCACCACCCGCGCCGCGGGTTCGCATTCTCAACTGGTTTTTCACCGACGTTTATGACGACGGTCGAACTGGTGTTGTCGGCGTCATTCAATTCCTTATCCGCGGCTGCGTCCGTCGTTTCAGGTGCCGCTACTTTGGTTTTCTTCGCGCGAGGTCGGCGCTTGGGCGTTTCTGTTTTTGCGGCCTCTTCGACGCCCTCCGCGACCGCGGCTCTGCGCCGCCGCCGGCGGGGCTTGGGCGCTTCGGTCGCCGCATCCTCTTCAGCGCGGTCTTCGCCTTTCATTGATTGATCGTCAGAGCGTTCGTCGTCTCTACGCTTGCGGCTGCGGCTGGACCGGCGTTTCGGTTCCTTGGGCTCTTCCTCATCGGAGGAAGACGCCTTTGCCTCACCTTTATCCGGAAGGGTAATTTCCGGGATCTCCGGGATCGCCGGCGTTCCCGACGCGACCAGCGGTTCGGGCGTTTCCAACGCGCTCAACAAGGCAGGTTCAATGGCACTCTCATCCCCGTCGGCTTCTTCTTTTTTGGTATCTGCCGTTCCCGCGTTGTCTTCGCCACGATGGTGGCGACGTCGTCCGCCCCGTCGTCCGCGACGGCGGCGGCGACCGGATCCTTTTTCGTCGAATTTGCCGGCGGCCTGCTGCTCGTCGGCGCTGTCGCTGGCGTCAATATCGGCCTCGTTGCCAACTAGCTCTTCGGACGCGGCGGCTTCATTCTCGTCCCCCATGGTTATGTCCGCTTCATCGCGCCGGCCGCGCCGCCG
>DFRF01000180.1:0-18682 GCA_002378125.1 Rhodospirillaceae bacterium UBA3470
TCACTAACAGGGAGACTAATATGAGTTACGCTAAAAAATTAGGCTTGGCTGTTGCCGTTACGGCCTTTTCCGTGGCCATGGTGACTGGTCCGGCTGACGCGAAGCGTGTGAAGTGGAAGCTTCACAGTGCGTGGGGTGCTGCTGTGCCGCACCTGGGAACCTCCGGGGTCCGTTGGGCCAAAAACATTGGTCGTATGTCCGATGGTAAATTCACTGTTAAGTTTTTTGAGCCGGGCGCGCTTATCCCAGCCAACGAAGGCTTTGACGCAACGTCGAAGGGCTCTATCGATGCTGCGTGGACGACAGCTGGTTACGACGTCGGTAAGTATCCGGCGCTCGCATTCTTCACCGCGGTGCCGTTTGGCCCGTCGATGGGTGAATTTTTTGCTTGGAAAAAGTTTGGTGGGGGCGACAAGATTCAGCAACGGATTTACGCCAAACACGGTATCCAGCAAATGGATTGCTTTGCAATCGGCCCGGAGACCTCCGGCTGGTTCAAAAACGAAATTAAGGAGCTTGATCAACTTCGTGGCATGAAAATGCGCTTCTTCGGCCTTGGCGCCCGCGTCATGCAGAAGATTGGCGTTTCCACGCAGCTTCTTGCGGGTGGTGACATCTTCCCTGCTCTGGAAAAAGGCGTTATTGACGCAACCGAATTCTCCATGCCCGCCATGGACATCAAGTACGGTTTCTATCAGATCGCCAAGAACAACTACTTCCCAGGCTGGCACCAGCAAGTTTCAGTTAGCCAACTTCTGATGAATAAAAAGAAGTTCGACGGTCTTTCTGACGCCAACAAGGCTCTTGTTGAAGTTGGTTGCGGAGACGCCATTCATCATACCTATGCGGAAACGGAATATGTTAATCCGTTCGCTATGGTTGAAATGGGCGAAAAATACGGTGTGGTTACCCGTCGCTGGCGGGACGACCAGTTGGCCGTATTCGAAAAAGCCTGGAACTCAGTGGTTGAGGAAGACTCCAAAAAGGATCCTCTTTTTAAGGAGGTTAACGAGAGTTACGCCGCGTTCCGTAAGGCCTATGCCAAGTGGGGCAGTGCTCAAGCTCTGGCGTCGACCTACCTGAAATAATCGGATAGGTCTCGCTTAAACGAGAATTAAAGGCGGCCGGCACCTTACGGGTCCCGGTCGCCTTGCTCGTTAGCCTCAGTAAGTTTTTTATGAATAGAACTTCCGTGGTTGGAGTCACTTGATGAATGCCATCGTTAAATCTGTGTCGCGCGGCGGACCCGGGCTTTATGCTCTTATCGTTGTTGCGCTGATCATCATCGGCTTTACCTACATCAGTGGGATGGATGCCGAAGCTCAAGAGGAATTGTTATATTTCACGCAGGATTTCCTGCCGATTATAATGTTCTTATCTTTGGCATTCCTGCTTTTCTCCGGGTTTCCTGTAGCCTTCATCCTAGGTGGTTTAGCGCTGCTTTTTGGGTTGCTGGGATATTTCTTGGAGATGTTCCAACTTATTGAATTTTTTAATTTCTTGCCCCGTATTTGGGGCCAAGCAGCGGAAAACCTCGTGCTTGTCGCTGTTCCGGCCTTCGTCTTTATGGGGGTCATGATGGAACGCTCCGGCGTTGCTGAAGATTTGTTATATTGCGTTCAGGTCCTACTCAAGAAAGTACCTGGCGCCTTGGCGTTGGCGGTAACCATTATGGGTACCGTTCTAGCCGCCATGACCGGTATCATTGGTGCCTCCGTGACGATGATGACTGCGCTAGCCCTGCCGACTATGATGCGTCAGGGCTACAGTCCGGCGCTGTCCTGTGGCACCATCGCAGCATCCGGGACATTAGGCATTCTAATCCCGCCCAGCATCATGCTGATCATCATGGCCGATTTGCTAGCTGTGTCAGTAGGTAACGTGTTTATGGCCGCAGTTGTTCCGGGATTGGCTCTAGCTGCGCTTTATCTCCTCTATGTGTTTGTCGCAGCAAAAGTTAAACCCGAAATCGCACCACCGTTGCCGGAAGATCTGTTGAATGTTCCAAAGAGTGAATATCCAAGTATGATCCTCAAAAGCTTTCTGCCACCAGTGCTGCTGATTACGGGCATCAAGGGCTCAATCCTAATCGGTCTGATCACACCAAGTGAGGCCGGTGCCTTGGGTGCCTTCCTGGTGATGGTTTTGGCCTTCTGCTATGGCCGGTTGACCAAGGATATGGTTCAAGGCGTGTGCCACACGTCGGCGAAAACGGTGGCGATGATCTTCTTTATAATCGTCAGCGCGACCTGCTTTGCCTACGTATATCGGTCTTTGGGTGGTGACGACATCGTCGAACACTTGATACTCGAAGCAGGCTTAACCTCATGGGGATTACTGATCCTGATAATGGCGATGACCTTTATGCTGGGTTTCTTCCTTGATTGGATTGAGATCACGCTGATCGTCCTACCCGTGTTTGCGCCGTTGGTTAGCGGCATGGACTTCGGTGACCACATCCAAAAGGCTGATATCATTTTTTGGTTTATCATTCTGATGGCCATCAACCTGCAGACATCATTTCTGACGCCACCATTTGGGTTTGCCCTATTCTATCTGAAGGGAATTGCGCCGAAGGAGATCAAGATTCAAAGTATTTACAAGGGCATCATTCCCTTCGTATTCCTGCAGCTGATTGGTTTGTTGCTGGTTATTTGGCAACCAAACATGGCTCTATCGCTGATGAAAATCGCCTACGATTGATGTGGAAGGACGTAAAATCATGAGTGATACAATGACAACTGATGCAGGGGATGCGTCCCTCCACCATCTCGCGGAAGAGGAATATCCCCGCTTACTGTTTTTGAGCGAGCGGCTTCGTAGGTTCGTCGATTGGATCGGACGCTTCGGCTCATGGTTTATAATACCACTCGTTTTGATCACGGCCTTTGATGTGACCTTGCGGAAGACTGGCAAGGTGCAGATTTGGATGGTCGAGAACATTTCCTGGGTTTTCGGCTCGACCATTTTGCAAGAGTTGGAATGGCATTCGCACACCGTCATGTTTACCCTGGTTTTAGGGTATGGCTACATTTGGAACACTCATGTGCGGGTAGACTTAGTTCGCGAAAACTTGGCGTTTAAGAAAAAGGCTTGGCTCGAATTTTTAGGCCTGACGGTTTTCTACATTCCGTTCTGCTGCATCCTACTTTACTTCGCTTTCGTCTACACGTATGACGCCTTTATGATTAATGAGGGCTCTGCCTCCTTGGTTGGGCTACCGTACCGTTGGACGATCAAGTCATTCCTTGTTGCAGGTATTTTGGTAGCTATTGTGGCGGGCGTTGCTGTGTGGTTCCAAGTCGCTATGGTCCTTTTTGGGCCAAAGAACCTTCGATATCCGCTCATGACGATTGAATGGCCAGAGGACGCCGGTTCTTCAATCGAGGGTAAAGAGCGTCTTGATCTTGAAAAGGCGGAAGATCTCATCGAGATGAAGGCCCGACAACGGACCGAACGCGAAGCACAAGCGAGACAGGGGGCGGAATAGCCGCTCCTTTCAGACCTGCCGGCGGGTTGTGAATATGCCTGCATGGAAGAAAAAAAATAAGGACCTGGATTGGGAGGGGATGTTCCGGAAATATGTCTGGAACGTCGACACTACTCCTTATTTTACCGCTGTCCCCGACTTGAACCGTCGCCAGGCCAACAGTGAGGTCCGCTTTTACTGCTGGTTCGTGATTATTCTGTTCGGCGTTATAACCTTGACGTCTTTCAAGGTTGGCATTGAAAAGGGTTCCGTGGGTGTCGCCTATTACGGCTTAACCGTCGTGTGCGCCGCGGTGATGTTTGGTATCGCGAAGTTCTATCCCGCGGCCCTGTACCTGAGCGCTACCCCATTGGTCAGCCTGACGTATCTATGGCTCTACGGTATGGGGTCAGAAAGGCCTTTAGGCGATACAATCATTGTTACGCTGGTCTTGCTGGCTCTACTTCGCTATTCCCTTCGTCTAGTGGCTATCGCCAAGGCTTATCCGGAAATGTCCGAAGCGCCGTCTGACGACACCTGATCGGATTGCAGATGGAACCAACGCAACGCGAATTTGGGAAAACCAATCTCACATTTTGGCTCAGCGAACGGGTCTATAAGACCCATAACGTGATTTACGTTATCGCTTTGTTGGCTTGGGCCGCGGCTGTTGCGTTCGTCCCGGGCGATTGGTCCCTGTTTTGGCCGATCATGGTCTGGACTATTTTATTCATGATCCATTTCCTCGTTTTTAAAGGAACTCACGTTGACGAGGAATGGGTCGAAGAAAGGGTCGAACGAATCAACGAAGAAGCAAAGGACCTTAGTCACATCGAAGCGATCCGCGACGACTACACAAGCATTGATCGCCTGCGTCGACCAAAACGCGATGCAGATTAATGGACATACTTAGCTTACAGTGAACGAGGTTACCGCATCACGATCAATCTCGATCCCCAATCCTGGTCCCAAGGGAATATCTACCCAACCTTTCACATGTTCGATGGGCGCAGCCATGATTGCTTGACGAGCCGGATGCTCTGATCGATCAAACTCGAGGATTGGCTCCCACGGTTCACGGCCAGGCGGATTGTGAGGTAGCACGGCCAGGAGGTTCAGTGCCGCCGACAGGCCGATCCCCGTACCCCAAACATGCGGCACCATGCGAATGCCAAAAGCGTTCGCCATATCGGCGATTTTCTTGCATTCGCTCAAGCCTCCAGCAGCGCAGGTATCCGGCTGCAGGTAATCCATGGCGCCTCGGCGGATTACCTCACGAAAGCCAAACCTAGTGTATTCCGTCTCGCCACCGGCCACAGGAATGGAGGTAGCAGATTTCACCGAAATATAGCCATCCAGGTCCTCCGGCGGCACCGGCTCCTCAAACCAACGTATATCCAGATGTTCAACAGCCTGAGCTAAACGGATGGCATCCACGGCGTCGTAACCGTGGTTGGCGTCCAGCATGAGTTCCATCTCCGGCCCAATGGTCTCGCGGACTTTTTCAATCAGCGCTGTGTCGTCGGCCACATTGAAACCAATCTTTAGCTTCATAGCTGTGAAGCCCTCGGCCTTGTAGCCAGCCGCCTCTTCAACGATGTAATCCATTGGATCGCCGGTCCGGGTCCGGTAGGTGCCGGTCGCGTAAGCCCGCACCGACGTCCGGAGCGGCCCTCCCATGAGCTGATGGATGGGGGCGCTGAAGTGTTTACCCTTGATATCCCAAAGCGCTATGTCGATACCACTGATGGCGCAGATGGGCACGCCTTTCTGGCCCTGGTCGCGATATGCGGCATAGAGGTCTTCCCAGATCTTCTCCGTGGCAAGCGCTTCGGCGCCGATGAGCCAAGGCTTGTAGGCTTCCACCATCGCCGCCGCAGGTCCGGCTGGACCAAAGCATTCGCCCCACCCCACGATCCCCGTATCGGTCAACACTTCCACGATGCATGAGCCGCGCGCGGAGGCTTCGCCAATCGCCCAATGGAAGGGTTCCAGCAGTTCGCAATGGATGATGTGAGTATTTACCTGTTCGATTTTCATGGGTATCAGTCCTTGTCTTTCGGCATTCGGATAACGGCAATCAAAGGTATCGCGGTGAGCGCCAGGAAGGAAAACAGATAAAAGGCGCTGAGATACCCGTTCATCAAACTCTGGCGCGCCATTTCGTTCGAAAAAGCGCCAATGCCGACTGGGCTATCCAACGACCACGCACCCATGAGAAATGGCACATCCATGATCTTGTTGTAGGGGTTGACGGCCTCGGCCAAGCCGGCATAGCTGACCCTCGCCTCGCGCAGCGCCACCGTGATACAAATGGAGATGAAAATTGACGAGCCGATGTTACGGATTAGATGCAGAATTGCAGTCGCATCGGGCACGTAATTGGGTTTTAGAGTTGAGAACGCCATGACGTTCAAAGGCACCCAGATCAGGCCGACCCCCAGTCCCTGAACATAGCTGGTCCAGGCTACGTCGAAGCTCGTCAAATTGATGGAGAAGCTGGCTATCATGAAGCCAGAAAAGGCCTGAAGCGAGAACCCTAGAAGGACAGGAATGCGCGGGTTTACACTAGTTGCAAACGCCATAATCAGAAAACCTGTCAATGTCCCCGCGCCCCGCGCCGCCAATAGCATACCGATGACCGACTGTGGAAAACCGCGAAGTTCCTGCAAAAGCGGCGGGAATAGCACCATGGGAACGAAGTTCAGCATCCCAAATATGAAGATGATTATCATCCCTACCGTATAGTTCTTGTCCTGGAAGATTGCCGGTTTTAAGAACGGTCGATCTGTTGTGAAGGTGTGTACGAAGAAGAAATACAGGGCCGTTAGCACGATCCCCGCTTCGATGACTATCTCCAAAGATTCAAACCAACCAGCGCGTTCACCTCGGTCCAAAATCAGCTGAATGCCCGCGATGGCAACAGATAAGGACAAGAAGCCCAGCCAATCGAAACGAACCGATCTATCCTTTGATGTATCCTTGATCACCAACCAAATCGCCAGGATCGCGGCAAACCCAAAGGGCACGATTAAGAAGAACACCCAACGCCAGCCATAGAGCTCGTTAAGATAACCGCCAACGGAAGGTGCTATGATCGGTCCTAGTACCGCCCCCATGCCCCAAATCGCCAGACCTGCATGCAGGAGCTTCTTAGGGAAGCGTGACATCAAAATTGCCTGCGACATAGGCAGCAATGGAGCACCAGAAAATCCCTGCACGATGCGGTATAACACCAACGCCTCTAAGCTCTCCGCCGTGCCGCAAAGGATCGAGGAAACCGTGAAGATAACTGCACCGATCAACATTATCTGCCGCGTGCCAAACCGCCCGCCAATCCATCCGGCAATGGGCGTGGCTACAGCGGAGGCGATAATATTTGCCGTCACCACCCAAGCCACCTGATCCGTAGTCGCAGATAGCGCGCCGCGGATATCGGGCAAAGCCACGTTCACGATCATAATCGCCATAGTGTAGAGGAGCGTGATGAATGTTAGCGTGAACAGCAGGACGATGCGGGACAAATTCAAGCCGTCGCCGTCCGGCGAAGCCTCTTCGATGTTGAAGATGGGGGCGGACATCAGGGGCCGATCTAATTGCCCTGGAAACGCTGCGTCAGAGCCAGGGCCTGTTTTACGATGGATGGTAGTTGCGGCTTATGGCCAGTCTCGATAGACACAGTTGCCGTCATACCGGCACGCAAGGTCAAAGACTGCTGTGGGTCGATGACACTGAGACGTATCGGCAGGCGCTGGACAACCTTGACCCAGTTCCCGGATGCGTTTTGTGGCGGCAGAAGTGCGAACTCCGCGCCAGTGGCTGGTGCGATACTATCCACTCGAGCCCACCATGTAGCGTCCGGATAGGCATCGACGACAATCTCTGCTTCCTGACCGACGCGAATGTGGGTCAGTTTAGTTTCCTTCAGATTGGCTTCGATCCATATGTCGTTTTCATCGACCAGTAGCACGATGGGTTCTTTGGCCTCAATCACCTCACCCGGTTCCGACTTTATCCGCGCGACGAACGCGTCTGCGGGCGCAACGATGCGGGTACGCCGGAGGTCCAATTGAGAGCGCTCCAAAAGGGCTGCAGCCCGTTGCACGTTGGGATGAGTGTCCTGAACCGCTGCTGGATCGCCGCCAAGGTCGGTGAGAAGCTTGCGCCGTTGTTCCTGGGCTGAGCGCAGTTCCTGTTCGGCGATTTGCAACTGAAACGCCGCCTCGTCCAAGCGGGCAATGCTGGACACGCCCGTTGCCCGAAGTTTCTTTTGACGTTCGTGACGGGTAGTAAGGTAAGCGATACGTTTTTTCGCCAAAGCGATGTCTACCGATGAGCGCCGGTACTCGGAACGCAAGGACTCTAGATCCTGGCGGATGGCGGCCAGGTTAGCCTGCGCAGCGCGTATTGCAATCTCATATGGTTCTGGATCCAATTCGATGATCGGCTGGCCCTTCTTCACGCGCTCGTTCTCTTTGACCAGAACGGATTGCACGCGACCATCGATTTCCGCACTAAGGTTGTGAAGGCGCGCCTTAACGTAGGCGTTGTCTGTGTCAACTCTCCCACCGGACATCAAGTAATACTGAGCAACACCGTAAACAGCAAAGACGGGCATGACCAAAAGAAGCACAAAGCGAACCAAGCGCCGATTTCGCGGCACTGACGCATTCTCCGGGGCAATCTGCGGAGCGGAGTTTTCGCTCATTCTATCGATCTCTTAGCCTAGGCGACATCATCAGTGAGGCCTGCCTTCATGCGTTGCAACATGTCAAACATTGCGTTCTGTTCTGCCCCATTTAAGGGTGACAAGGCTCTGTCTAAGGTCCGCTTGGCTTCACGCCGCATGGTCTGCATGGTTGGGCCCTTTGGTTCAGATAGATAGACCCGGTTGACCCGCCGGTCACTCTTGTCCGATTGGCGATAAATCCATTGTTTCGCTTCCAGACGATCCAGAAGCCGACCAAGGGTAGCGCGTTCGACATCCAGAATTTTGGCCAGATCTGACTGGCTAATGCCCTGATGGAAAAACAGATTATTGAGGACCCACCACTGTGACCGCGTCAGGCCCAGCGGCTTCATGCGCCGATCATAGGCTGTTCGCATCAAACGCGCTACATCGTGGATCAGAAATCCAAAATTGTCTTCGTAGCCCTCTTGCATGGACTAGCACCGCCTGGGATTAGAAGAATTGTTATCTAGGTAACGTTTTAATATGCTAGACAACAATATGCAAGACTACAAGTTATTGGGCATTAAGAAACAATCTTCAGGCGGGTGTCGGTGCGTCCGCCCGGAGAAGCTTCCGGTCTTTCAGGTCTTGCCAAAAGTCAGTCGGAATTTCGGCCTTTATATTGACAACGTTTTCACGGACCCGGTCCGGCGTATCAGCGCCGGGGATGACCGCACGCACCACTGGGTGTGCCAGCGGAAATTGCAGTGCCGCCGAAGCTAAACTAACTCCGTGTCGGTCGCAAACCGCCTCCATCCCGCGCACCCGCTCGAGGACTTCATCACTCGGTGTACCGTAATTGTATACCCCGGGATCTTTAGATCCCGTGGCCAAAACGCCGGACGCGAAGACTGCACCGATGACCACATGAGCGCCGGCATCGGCGCACATATCGAACTCTTCATCAAGGGCAGGCTGATCCAGCAGCGTGTAAGGCATGGCGACCAGGAAATAGTCGACATCGAAACGCTCCAGAAACACCGGGATCATGCCGACATGATTGATGCCAACCCCAATAGCCTGAATTTCGCCAGTGTCTTTGAGGTCCCGAAGAGCGCGATATCCCCCATCGTTAGAAAGTTGATCCAGATACTTGGTCGCAGTCTCCCAATCTCCGTGGTGTTTCAGGTCCAAATCATGGATCGCCAACGCATCTAGGGTATTCAAACCCATGCGATTGAGACTGTCTTCATAGGATCGCTTCACCCCGTCACCGGTGTAATCGAAGGTCAGGTCGAACTCCAAACCGCCTTTCCAGCGGTCAATCCATTTTGAACTCTTGAATTTGCTCAGGTCCGCCGGCCGGCCATAAGTGCGACCAACCTTTGTGGCGATGGTGAAGGCGTCACGTGGCCGTTGGCGAAGGAAATGACCGAGCCTGTGTTCGCTTTTTGTATTGCCGTACCACGGCGCCGTATCAAAGTAACCTATGCCCTCGTTCCAGGCGGTTGCCAATGTGTCCTGCATGCCATTTTCATCGGTGGGACCGAACGGGTCCCCCAAAAAAACACACCCAAGTCCAATTTTGGGGATTTGCCAGGGGCCTCGACCTACGGTCTCTCTTTTATCAAGGTCGATTATCGCGCATCCTCCTTGAGGTAGAGTAATCCGCAACCACACCGGCTGCAGACAAAAATCTATATAGACCAGCCGCCGTCGATGTTCAGGGCTTGGCCTGTTGTGTAGGCAGAATCGTCGCTAGCTAGGTAGACAACCAGTGCTGCGATCTCCTCTGGCCTTCCAATCCGGCCCATGGGTTGGCGGGCGACGAATTCAGCCCGCGTTCTCTCGTAATCCCCTTGGGCATGGAGACGATCTTCTAGGGACGGACTTTCAACGGTCCCGGGGCAAATAGCGTTGCAACGAATACCTTTGGTAACATAGTCAGCCGCCACGGACTTGGTCATGCCGAGAACCGCGGCCTTGGAGGCCCCGTAGATGAAGCGGACTGGCACTCCCTTCTGGCTAGACGCCAGGGAAGACATATTAATGATCGACCCGCCACCAGCCGCCAGCATCCCTGGTAGGACCGCCTTCATCATTCGGTACTGGGCCTTGGCATTGAGGTTGAATGCAAATTCCCACTCATCATCCGTACTATCAAGAATTGAGCCGTGATGAACGAAGCCCGTGCAGTTGAACAAGCAATCGACAGTGCCTACCGCGTCAGTGACCCGAGTGATCTCGTTTGCATCCAGTACGTCCAGACGATGCCCCTCGATCGTATCCGCTTCCGCCTCCAGACTTTGCAGCGCCTTTTCATTAATGTCGGTGGCAATGACGCGTGCCCCTTCCGCCGCCAGTGCCAGTGCCGAAGCCCGGCCAATACCTTGCCCCGCTGCGGTCACCAGCGCACTCTTCCCGGTCAATCGTCCAGCCATATATCTCCCCTTTAGTCTCAAACCGACGATAGGCCCTCAATCGTATTTACGAGCCCTCAGGCCAGCAGCCAGCCACCGTCCACGTCAATGGTTGTCCCCGTGACAAAGTCGTTCTGCACCACATAGACGATGCCTTGGGCGACTTCGTCGGCCGTGCCTGCGCGCGGGATCAAGTTGTTTTTAGTGGCGTTGGCGTAGAATTGCTTACGCTCGTCACCCTCGAAGGATGTCATCGGCGTGTCAATGGTTCCCGGCGACACGACATTGATGCGCTTATTTGGCGCAATCTCACGGGCCACGGCGCGAGCCAGAGCCTCGACGGCCCCGCCGACGCTTGAAAGCGACACCTGACCCGGACGGCAATTGCGTGCCGGCGCACCACTGACCAACGTGATGCAGCCGCCATCGACGACATGCTCGGTGCCGTAGCGAACCACGTTTGCGTAACCCCAAAGCTTTTGGAAGCTATCTTGGTAGCCGTCCAGATCCATTTCCAGGAATGGCCCAATGGCACGGGAGCCACCAGTAGCCGCGCTAATCAGGATGTCAATTGGCGCACATTGGGCGCACAACTTGGCCACAGCATCACGATCAGTCACATCGCATTGCATCGTGGTGATCCCATCGGGTAAGTCGCCGGCCCGGTCTGGGTTGCGACTGATAGCGATCACGCGCGCGCCTAGCGTGGCCAGCTGTTTTGCTGCCGCCAACCCAATGCCCGAGGTTCCGCCAAAGATCACGGCTTGTTTACCTGATACGTCCATTATTAATCTCCTTTGCTTTCCTTAGTGGTCCGGCCTGCGATCCACGGTCGACGAAAATTTTAGGCCTATTTATGTCCGACCCGCATCTACCAAGCAACCTAGATTCAATGCACTAATCCCCACGAGAATACAGGTTTGCATTGGGCATATGACACACATCGCACCCCACAAGGTGCTGGTTTTCTGGGACTTTTCAGTGAGAGACTAATTGGATGTATTATTGGCTTACCTTCTACAAGGCATTAAAAATTTCCCTGATAATTCGTCAATTTTATTATTGGGTGAAGTTATGGTTTGAGCTCGACTTGATTGGTTATCAAGTGACAAAATCAGGAATAGAGGCGAAGATGCCATACTCAAAAGCGACTTTCTCGCAGTTCCATGGCTTCCCACATCACTGAGTTGAAAGGCTGTCGCCATGGTTTCCAATACCCAGGAATTTCAGATCGCGATCGTACCCGGCGACGGCATTGGTCACGAAATCATGGACGCGTGCATTGCGGTTCTCCGCGCACTCGAGCGGAAGCACGGACTCATCTTCCATTGCTCCGAAGTGGAAGCCGGCGCCGAGTATTACGCCCGCAGCGGCACGGACATCACCGATGAAGATTTTACGGCACTCGGCAACGCGGATGCGATCCTGTTTGGCGCCATCGGCCATCCAGATATCCGATGGCCAGATGGCACAGAAATCGCGCCGCACCTTCGGATGCGTAAGGAATACGGCCTGATTTCAGGCCTCCGGCCAGTTAAGGCCTTCCCTGGTCTGCCAATTCCCTTGAAGGATCCCCGCGCCCAAGAAATTGATATCGTGATCATCCGGGAGTCCACCGAAGGTCTGTTCGCGTCGCTTGGGAAGGGCACCATTGAGGGTGACCGTATCGCCAAGGAGACGCTGGTCATAACCCGCGATGTCTGCGAGCCCCTATTCGACGAAGCCTTCCGCCTGGCTCGCCAACGGAAATCGAAGGGCGGCCCCGGCCGCGTCACCTGCGTCGACAAATCTAACGTTTTCACGGCTATGGCCTTCTTTCGCAAGATCTTCGATGAGCGCGCAGCACTGAATACGGACATAACGGCGGACTACCGCTACGTAGACGCCGCCGCCTTGGACCTAGTACGCAAGCCCTGGGAGTTCGACGTCATGGTCATGGAGAATATGTTCGGCGACATCCTCTCCGACCTGGGCGCAGGCATCGTTGGCGGCATGGGTTTTGCACCATGCGCTGAACTAGGCCCCAAACACGGCCTGTTCCAGCCAGCTCACGGAACGGCGCCCGACATTGCCGGTCAGGACAAGGCCAATCCCACGGCCATGTTGTTCTCGGCAAAGATGATGTTGGACTGGCTCGGCGAACGCCACGATATTCAGGCCTGTCGCGACGCGGCCGACGACCTGGCTCGCACCATCGAAGACCTTTTTGCGGCCGGCGACGTTGTGCCAATGGAACTGGGCGGTACCGACGGCACCAAATCCTACGCCAACAAGGTGCTGACGAAGCTGGGCTAGGAATCAGTAGGTCGCCCGACCACCCGAAATATCGAACACACCACCTGTCGTAAAGGAGTTCTCTCTCGACGCCATAAAGGCGACCATAGCGGCGATCTCGTCCACCAGGACAAACCGGCCACGCGGGATCTTTGAAAGCATGTAGTTGATATGCTCCTCGGTGATCTGGTCGAAGATGGCCGTCCTCGCTGCCGCCGGCGTCAGACAGTTAACAGCGATGTCGTGGTCCGCCAATTCTTTGCCTAAGGACTTGGTCATGGCGATGACACCGGCCTTCGAGACGGAATAGGCGGACGCCAGCGGGTTCCCTTCCTTGCCAGCGATGGAGGCAATATTAACGATGCGCCCGTAGCCATTTTTTATCATCGTCGGGATAATGGCGCGGCAGCAATGGAAGGGACCATTCAGGTTAATAGCCATCACCTGGCCCCACTCTTCGTCCGTGTATTCCCAAGTGGCCATGTTGGCGCCCGCCACGCCAGCGTTGTTGACCAGAATATCGATGCGGTCCATGTCAGTTGTCACTTGGGTGACCGCGTCATCGACATTGGCGACATTGGTCACGTCCACATCGTAGGCCTTAATCACACCGGCACTGGACAATTCCTCGATGGTATTCTCCGCCAGCGTCGTGTCCGGGTCCCAGATCGCGACCTTCGCGCCGCTCGCTAGGAACCGCTCCGCACAGGCCTTGCCGATGCCTTGCGCTCCCCCGGTAATTACGGCCACCTGGCCGTTCATGTCAAATTGCGTCGCCATGGCGGCGCCCCCCTTTCTGATCTACGTCAGGTTCAGCCTTTATCGACGACGACCAACTGGTTCTGCTCACCCAGACCGTCGACACCCAATCGCACCTTATCACCCACGTTTAGATAGACCGGCGGGTTCATCCCCGCTCCGACGCCCGGCGGCGTACCCGTGGAAATGACATCGCCCACTTGCAGGGTGAACAGGTTGGAAAGGTAGCTGACAATATGCGCCACGTTGAAAATCATAGTCGACGTATTGCCGTCTTGATAACGATTGCCGTTGACCTCAAGCCATAGGTCTAAATTTTGCGGATCACCGACCTCGTCCTTGGTGACCAGCCACGGGCCCGTGGGACCAAAGTTGTCGCAGGCCTTACCCTTAACCCACTGGCCAGTGCCCTCCAGTTGGAAGTTCCGCTCCGAAACATCGTTTACGACGCAATAACCGGCCACGTAATCGAGAGCGTTGGCCTCATCTATGTATTTGCCATCCTTGCCGATGACAACGCCCAGTTCCACTTCCCAGTCCAACTTGGTGGACGTACGCGGCATAATGATATCGTCGTCGGGACCGCAAATAGCTGAGTTGAACTTGGCAAACAGGATGGGCTCTTCCGGAATGGGCATGCCTGTCTCCTCGGCATGATCCGTGTAGTTCAAGCCGATACACATGAATTTGCCGATGTCACCGACGCAGGCACCCAGACGCGGATCGCCGTCTACAGCCGGCAGGGACGCCGGATTAATGTCGGCCAGCTTGGCCAATCCATCCACCGAAATGGCGGCGCTGTTGATATCGTCCACATGAGCGGAAAGATCACGGATGGTGCCATCCGCATCCATCATACCCGGCTTTTCCTGGCCGCGGGGGCCGTATCGCAAGAGTTTCATGGTTTAAACCTTTCATGCCTACTAGCCATGCCCTAGCCAATGGCCGCGGGCTAAATCTAGTAAATTTGTATGATTTATATACAGGCCCTGGACGGCCAAGGAAACGCGTCAGTCAGGACTTTTTTCCGTTCCCGCGCTCTTGCACCGGATGCTTCGAGGGCCGACACTGGCGCTTCCGAAAAGGACAATATTAAGCCAGACTGGGAGGGACGGAACGATGGCCGATGACAAAAAGAAACTGCGCAGCCAATGGTGGTTCGACGACCCCCACGACATCGGCATGACCGCCATGTATGTCGAGCGCTATTTGAACTTCGGTATCACCCGCGAGGAACTTCGTTCCGGCCGCCCCATCATCGGGATCGCCCAGACGGGCAGTGAACTGTCGCCATGCAACTACATCCACACCCAGATCGCACCCCGAATTCGTGACGGCATTCGCGACGCAGGCGGGATCCCACTAGTCTTTCCGGTCCATCCCATCCAGGAAACAGGCAAGAGGCCGACGGCTAAACTGGATCGCAACCTAGCCTACATGGGCCTGGTAGAAATCCTCCACGGTTATCCCTTTGACGGCGTGGTGCTGACCACGGGCTGTGACAAGACCACGCCAGCGTGCCTGATGGCCGCGGCGACGATGGACCTGCCAGCCATCGTGCTGTCCGGCGGGCCCATGCTGGATTCTTATTGGAAGCAGAAACTGGCCGGGTCCGGCATGGCACACTGGGAGGCACGCAAGGATTACGCGGTGGGCAACATGGACGATGACGATTACATCGACATGGCCGTTTCTCAGGTCCCGAGCACCGGACACTGTAATACCATGGGCACGGCGACGACCATGAACAGCATGGCCGAGAGTTTGGGAATGTCTTTACCTGGCTGCGCAACCATTCCTGCGCCCTACCGGGAACGCGCCGCCATGGCCTACCATACGGGCAAACGCGCCGTCGATCTGGTCATGAACGACATTCGGCCGTCCACCATCATGACCCGCGAAGCCTTTGAGAACGCCATTGTTATGAATACGGCCTTGGGTGGGTCCACCAATGCCCCCATCCATATCAACGCCATTGCCCGCCACGTGGGCGTCGACCTCACCATCGAAGACTGGGAAAAGGTCGGTTACGACGTGCCCTTAGTGGTCAATATGCAGCCCGCTGGTGAGCACCTTGGAGAGGCGTTTCATCGGGCCGGTGGCGTCCGCGCCGTCATGCATGAGATGTTAAAGGCCGGCAAACTGTACGGCAGTGCGATGACCGTGGCCGGCACGACAGTGGCAGAGAACGCCCGAGAAGCGCTAGACCGCAACGTCATCAAACCCCATGATGCACCCATGATGGACAACGCCGGTTTCCTCAATATGTCGGGGAACCTGTTCAATTCAGCGATTATGAAAACCTCGGTCGTCGATGATGATTTCCGGGCCCGATTCCTGTCCAATCCAGACGACCCAAACGCCTTCGAGGGCAAGGCCTGCGTCTTTGACGGCTCAGAAGATTACCACGAACGGGTCAACGACCCGGGCCTGGGTATGGACGAAACCTCCATCCTGGTCATGCGCTACGCCGGGCCCATCGGATGGCCAGGCGCGGCAGAAGTGGTCAATATTCAACCTTCCGATGCGCTCCTAAAGGCGGGCATCCGGTCACTACCAACCATCGGCGACGGACGCCAGAGCGGCACGTCTGGCAGTCCATCAATCCTCAACGCCTCGCCGGAAGCCGCCGAGGGTGAAGGGCTGGCACTATTGAGGCACGGGGACACCATCCGCGTCGACCTAAACAAGCGGACCGTGAACATGTTGGTGTCCGACGAAGAATTGGCAAAACGCCGGGCCGAGTTGAAACTGGAGATAGCCCCTCATCAAACGCCCTGGCAAGAAATCTTCCGCAATACGGTTGGGCCACTGGCCACGGGGGGATGCATGGAATTGGCGACGGCCTATCAGAAGGTATATCAGTCCAAGCCGCGCAACAACCACTAGGCCGGTTCGGGACTCATGTCGGACCATCCTTCGATCGCCCTCATTGGCGAATGCATGATCGAACTCCGCGAATTGCATCACGGCGGCCTGTCTCGCGGCTACGGTGGAGACGTGTTGAACACGTCGGTTTATCTCAGTCGTCTCATGGGCGCGGACGCAACCATCCGGTTCACGACACTTCTTGGCGAAGACCCTTTCAGCCTGGAGATGCTCACCACCTGGGAAAGCGAAGGAATCAACTGCGATACCGTCGGGCGCCTGACGGGACGAAACGCCGGGCTCTATTTCGTTCGCACCGACAAAATTGGTGAACGCACTTTCCACTACTGGCGCGGTCAATCGGCGGCGCGGGAGATCATGGGCAGCGATTGGGCTGATCTGCGCGCCCACGCCATGGGCTCGGATTGGATCTATTTGTCGGGAATCACGTTGGCGATTCTGGATGACCCGGGCCGCGAACGGCTACTATCCGAGTTGGCGGTTGCTCGGAAACGCGGCACCCATATCGCCTTCGACGGCAACTTTCGGCCGACCCTCTGGACGGCCCCGGCAGATGCGGCGCCCTGGCACTCGCAGGTCTGGGATTTGAGCGCTCTGGCACTCGCCGGTGTCGAGGACGAGGCTACCGTGTTCGGCGATGCAACGCCAGAGGCCAGCCTGGACCGCCTTCGGGATCATGGTATCACCGAGATTGTTATCAAACGCGGACCCCAATCGGTCCTGCTGCACGCCGACGCGGCGAACCAATATATCGAAGTGATACCGGTTGGAAATGTCATTGATACTACGGCGGCAGGCGATTCCTTCAACGCCGGCTACATGGCGGCACGGCTCAAGAACCGCGCGCCAGCCGAGGCCGCTCATATTGGCGCGATGCTCGCCGCCGAGGTAATCCAGCACCCAGGCGCAGTGATCCCGCCATCGTACATGCCGACACTCTTGTAACCGGAGATCAGGGAGATGGACGACATTCGAGATATTCTCAGCGCCAACCGCGTCGTGCCTGTGGTTGTTCTGGACCGGGTCCAGGACACCGCGCCCCTGTGCGAAGCGCTATTGCAGGGTGGAATCCACGCGATAGAAGTAACCCTCCGCACCGAGGCCGCTATGGCCGCTATCGGTGAGGCTGCAAAACGCTTTCCAGACATGATCGTCGGCGCCGGCACATTGCTGAACGCCAACCAGATCACACAGGTCATGGATCTGGGAGCACGCTTCGGTGTCAGTCCCGGGTCGACCCCGGCGCTCCTGGAAGCGGTTTCCACCAAGGGGTTACCGTTTCTGCCGGGCGGATCCAGCGTTTCGGAGTTCATGGCGTTAGCGGAAGCTCGATTTCCAGTCCAGAAGTTCTTCCCCGCCGGCGCCGCCGGTGGCCCCGCGTTCCTGAAAAGCTTGGCGTCCCCGCTGGCCGACATCAGCTTTTGCCCGACCGGCGGAATCAACGCAGAAAATGCAGAGGACTATCTAGCGCTTCCCAACGTCATCGCGGTGGGCGGTTCCTGGTTCGTCAGCGCTGATCGCATCCGAAACGGCGCCTGGCCCAACATCACAAACGACGCCAAGAATATCGTCACCCAGTTCGGCGACGCCAATTCGTGATGACGGCGCCAAAATGGTTCGACAAGTCGTCCGATCTCTACAATGAAAGGCATTCGGCTCGCGCGTCTTACCGTCTTGGGACGCGATGGGCGAGATGCGCTAGCCTCGGATCGCCTTATAGCTCGCCGTTGCGCCCCAGGCAGTGTCCCAATTCTGATCCAGCATGTCGGTCTCTGCGTCCGCCTTGAAGAACTTGTTCGGCACCTGGAACATAGCCAGGAACAAACCGCCTTCCGGCGACCAGGCCTTGTGGCGGCTGCCCATCGGCCGCCAGACGAAGTCGCCTTCTTTGCACTCCCCTTCTGGACAAACCAGGTGGCCCTCCAAGACATAGGTCTGTTCGATCAGCATGTGTTCGTGGTCTGGCAACTCAGCGCCAGGCACCATCCGCATAAGAGCCGTTAGGAGCCCTGTTTCCTTGTCCACCAACAGAGTTTTCACGGTGATCCCCTCGAAATCTGTCTCTTCCCATGGCAACTGAGAAACCGAAACGAAGCGCGACGCCAGATCAGCGAGCCCTTCATGTCTGGCGTGCGGTGTGATGGCGGTGGTCATGGTTCTCTCCCTATCCGCTTCTCAATTGCAGAATACTAACATCAT